>NZ_JBXAFF010000003.1:186284-217452 GCF_058792815.1 Microbacterium sp. MPR-TSA4 | reverse complement strand
CCGCCCCGCCCACCGGTGCGACCGCGACCACACCACCGCAGCCGCAGACGGCGGCCCCACAGCACCCGACAACCTCGCACACCTGTGCCGCCGCCACCACACCGTGAAGCACCACACCGCCTGGCGGGTCCGACACCTCGGCCACGGAACCCTCCAATGGACCTCACCCACCGGACGCCACTACGAAGACCACCCACCCAGCCTGGTGAGATTCGTCCCCGAACCCACCACGCCGGCCGAGCCACCACCCTTCTGACGCCGCGCGTCGCGGGCGCCTCGGGCATGTTGCTCGAGGATGGTGGGGCTCGATGTCGAGGTGAGCGGGAACCATACGATGGGGAAATGGACTTCCTCGCCGCTCCAGTTCTCAGCAATGAGTTCGTGCGTGTGGAACCGCTCAGCGCGGCGCATCGCGCCGACCTGGTCGACGCCGTTCGAGTGGGCAATATGTGGGAAGCCTGGTACACCCACATTCCCTCGCCGGACGAGATGTCGGGGACCATCGAGAAACGTCTCGCCGCGCACGCTGAGGGCTCGATGGTTCCGTGGGCTGTGATCGATGCCGCCTCCGACCGTGCCGTCGGCATGACGTCGTACCTGAACATCGAGCCGACGAATCGACGCCTGGAGATCGGAGGCACGTGGCTGGGCAGGAATGCGCAAGGAACAGCGATCAACCCCGCCGCCAAGCTGTTGCTGCTGAGTCGCGCGTTCGACGATCTGGGCTGCGGGGCGGTCGAGTTCCGCGCGCACTGGCACAACCGGCAATCCCGCACGGCCATCGAGAAGCTGGGCGCCAAGCAAGACGGCGTGTTGCGCAACCACACGGTCTTCGAGAACGGGACCATCCGCGACACGGTCGTGTACTCGATCATCGACGGGGAATGGCCGACCGTGAAGTACGGCCTTCAGGAGCGCCTCAATGCCCTCCGCTCCACCGAGAGCTCGCGCTAGCAGAGACAGGTTCCCGCGACACGCCCTACCGCGACTGCGCGACCAGTCGCCGCACGACGGGGGCGTATCCCTCCGCCGACACGGTGACCGTGATCTCTCCCTCACCCGTGGCGCGCACCACGGCGAGCGCCCGTCCGTCGTGCGTGCGACGCGACGGACCGGCGAACGACTCCGTCGTCCGCGCACGGCTCGACCCGAGCGCCGCCAACTCGCCCGCGCCGGTCACCTGGACCGTCACCTCCGTGTCGCGGTCGCACACCACGGCGCCGTCTGCACCGGTATCGGCACTGGCTTCAGCGGCATCCGCGAGCTCGATCACGAGATGGGCGAGGCCGCCGTCGGCGTCCACGGCATCCTGTTCGGCACGAACGCGCAGCGCGAGCGCGCCCGCGGTGACCAGGTCGGTGCGACCCACCTCCACCCCGCCACGCCACGCGATCGCCACCAGCCGCCCCGGGCGGTAGTGCGTCTCGAACCGCGCGATGAGCGGCCGCGGGTCGCCCACCGGCGCCCGGCCGATCAGGCGGTCGCCGTCCGCGTCGACCAGACGCAGCTCGACCTCCTCGGCATCCGCGTACACGTCGACGGTCACCGGCGCACCCGCCTCGACGGCCCACGACCACGACGACACGACGTCGTCCCACGACCAGGGCGTCTTCTCCACCGGCCGGCCGTGGTGCGCGGGCCGGTGCACGGCGATCGCCGGCGCGCGGCGCAACCCGAACGCGATCTCCCGGTAGAAGGATGCCGGGGTGCGCCGCCCCGTCAGATCGATGTCGCCGCACTGCGCGAGCAGATACGGGTACGGCCCGGCCGTGCCGGTCGAGCGGTACCCGTCGACGTCGGTGTACTCCACCCGACCGATGCCGGCCTCGCCGACGTAGTCCCACCCGGTCCAGGTGAAGTCGCCGATGACGTGCGGCAGCCGGCGCACCTGCTCCCACAGGTGCGCGATGCGGTCGGGGAAGGTCTCCGAGCCGACGATGATGCGGTCGGGGAACAGCTCCGCGTCGAGCTCGTAGCGGGCATCGCCGTAGTTGAAGCCGACGACGTCGAGCACGGCGGCCGACTCCTCCGTGGAGCGGGTGATCAGCTCCGACGCGTTCGCGGCGGCCATCTGGGCGCCGAGTCCGGCCATCATCGTGTTCGGGTCGGTCGCGGCGATCTCGCCGAGGATCTCCGGCAGCCGCTCCATGTTCGCGATCACGCCGTTGATGCCGTTGGTGACATACCGGGTCGGGTCGAGCCGGCGGAACTCCTCGGCGATGCGCCGGCTCCACGTCGCGCCGTGCGGCGTAGCCAGCTCGAGGATCTCGTTGCCGATCGAGTACAGGATGACGCTCGGACGGTTGCGGTCCTTCGCGACGAGCGCGGCGACCGACGCGGACCACCAGCCGTCGAAGCCGACCGACGCGTCGAAGCCCGTCTTGGCGCGCGTCCACACGTCGCTCAGCTCGTCCATCACGAGCATGCCGTGTCGGTCGCAGGCATCCAGCAGCGCCCGGGAGGCGGGGTTGTGGGCGCTGCGGATCGCGTTGAACCCGGCATCCTTCAACAGCCGCACGCGCCGGTCTTCGGCGTCGGGGTGCGTGATCGCCCCGAGCGCGCCGTTGTCGTGGTGGACGCACGCGCCGCGGAGATCCACCACGACGCCGTTGATGCGCAGACCGTGCTGCGGGTCGAGCTGCAGGCGCCGGATGCCGAAGCGGACGGCATCCTCGTCGAGCACCGCACCGCCGCCCTCCACCTCCTCCCCCGCCGCCTCATCGGCGAGCACCATCCGCACCTCGTGGAGGGCGGGATCGTCGGGCCCCCACAGCGCGGGGCGCTCGACGATCAGGCGCGCCCGGGCGACGGCCGACGCCCCGGGCAGCACCGTGACGGGCGCGTGCGTCGCGGCGACCGTGCCGCCGCGGGGATCGACCAGCTCCCAGCGCAGCCGGAGCGTGCGGGTGTGACGCGTGAGGTTCTCGACGCGCGTGGCGACCTCGACGACCGCACGCTCGGCATCGATGTCGGGGGTGGTCACCGTCGTGCCGTCCAGGCTGAGATGCACCGGGTCGGCGACCACGAGGTGGACGGGCCGGTAGATGCCGGCACCCGTGTACCAGCGACTGTCGCGGTGGGCGCGCGCCTCCACCGTGATCGTGTTGGTGCGACCGAACCGCAGGAACGCGTCGACGGCCACCGCGAACGCCGCATAGCCGTCGGGCTGATGCGCCGCGAAGTCGCCGTTGACGTAGACGACGGCGTCGCGGTAGACGCCCTCGAACTCGATCGTGACGCTCTTGTGCTCCCACGCGGCGGGCACCTCGAAGGAGCGCGCGTAGACGAACACCCCGCCGGGGATGTAGCCGGTGTGGACGCCGCCGTCGTTGTCGGCGCCGCGGGGAAGGTCGCGCAGCGCATCGTGCGGGATCGCGACCGGCACCGGCGCCGTCGCCGCCTCCCGGCTCTCGAACGCGGCGAGCTTGGGCGCGACCGTCCACCCCTGGTGGAAGGGCAGCCGGATCACGGGGCGACGTCCGGCTCGGCACCCATCCGCGCGTCGAGGATCTGCTCCAGCGCGTCGAGGTCGTAGCCGCGCACGAACCCGCGGAAGAACTCCGCGAGCGCCTCGGCCATGTCCGTCGACGTCGGGTCGAGCAGCCACTGCACCTGCAGGCCGTCCATGAGCGCGGTGGTCGCCACCGCGGCGCGGAAGGGATCGATGGTGCCGATCAGACGTCCGTCGGCCTCGATCTTCCGAAAGGCCGCCGCAATGCTGGAGCGCACGTACTCGTAGCGGCGCAGGAAGTAGCCGTGCGCGGGGTGCGTCGGCGACGTGGCCTCGGCCGACAGGGTGCAGAAGAGCTCGATGACGCCGGGGATCGAGGCGTTGTAGCGGGCGAGCTGCACGAGCGCGCGCAGCGTCTCGACCCCGTCCTCGTCGTCGAAGTCGACGACCTTGCGCGACTGCTCGTCGCGGTGGTCGAGCACCGCGAGCAGGAGCGTGCTCTTGTTCTTGAAGTGGTGCAGCAGGCCGGCTTCGCTCATGCCGACGCGCTGCGCGATCTCCCGGAGGGATCCCGCCCGGTAGCCGCCCTGGGCGAACACCTCCAGCGCCGCATCGAGGATCGCGTTGCGCGTGACCTCGCTCTTGGCGTATTCGCCGCGCTGTGCGCGTCGCGGTGTCGTCGTCTCGGTCATCGTGACCATCGTGCCCCATCCCGGTCGCCGCGGTTCGGCGCCGTCGGCACCAGTGTGCACGGTTTCATAACGAAAACCTAGTAGTCGTTAGATATTTGACTTCAAAACCTAGTGCTCCTTCGGATTTGCTGCTAGCGTCCCCCGACAGGGCGGTCCGCAGGGGTATCGCCCACCCGAGAAAGGGACCAAGGATGTTCCGTTGGAAGGCCACAGCAGCCCTCGCGGTCGTCGCTGCACTCGCACTCACCGGCTGCGCCGGTGGCGGGGAATCCGGCGGCGGCAGCGGGTCGAGCAGTGAGCGGGCAGACCGCCTCACCCTCATCACGATCGCCGCCCCCACGAGCTACGACATCGGCGCGGGCGCCGAATGGGGAAACCGCAGCGAGTACTTCGAGGCGGTGTTCGACACCCTCCTCCGACAGGACTCGAAGGGTCAGCTCCAGCCCAACCTGGCCACCGAGTGGTCCTACAACGACGACAAGACGGTCCTCACGCTCACGCTGCGCACCGACGCGACCTTCACCGACGGCACGCCCGTCGACGCGAAGGCCGTCGTCGCCAGCCTGGAGCGCTTCCGCGACGGCACGTCGCCGCAGGCGGGAACCATGAAGGGCAACGTCTACGCCGCCACCGACGACCACACGGTGACCATCACGCTCACCGCCCCGAACCCGGCGCTGCTCAACTCGCTCTCGCTCGCCCAGGGCCTCGTCGCCGCCCCGTCGTCGTTCACCGACGCGGACGTCGCCACCAAGCCGGTCGGATCGGGCCCCTACATCCTCGACACGGCCGCCACGGTCACGGGCACGACGTACGTGTACACGGCGAACCCCGACTACTGGAACAAGGATGCCGTCAAGTACGACAACCTGACCGTCAACGTGATCGACGACACCACCGCCATCCTGAACGCCATCAAGGCCGGCGAGGCCAACGGCGCGAAGATCGCCGACAACACGACCATCAGCGAGGTCGAGGGCTCGGGCTGGACGATCGCGTCCAACGAGCTCGACTTCCAGGGCCTGCTCCTGTTCGACCGCGCGGGCACGATGAACCCGGCGCTGGGCGATGTCAAGGTGCGCCAGGCCATCAACATGGCCTTCGACCGCGAGGCGCTCCTGCAGTCGCTGCAGAGCGGCTACGGCACCGTCACCGAGCAGGTCTTCCCCACCTCCTCCGTCGCGTACGACGCCGCGCTGGACTCGACGTACGCCTACGACCCCGAGGGCGCCAAGAAGCTGCTCGCCGAGGCCGGCTACGCGAACGGGCTGACGATCAGCATGCCCTCGGTCGCCGCCTTCCAGACCTCGTTCGACCTGATCAAGCAGCAGCTGCAGGACATCGGCGTCACGGTGCAGTACACCGACACCGGGACGAACAACTTCATCTCCGACATGCTGACGCCGAAGTACCCGGCGACCTGGATGGCGCTGCAGCAGGACCCCGACTGGCAGCTGATCAACTTCATGATCGCCCCCGGCGCGACCTTCAACCCCTTCAAGTCCCAGGACCCGAAGGTCGACGAGTACATCGCGACGATCCAGACCGGCTCCACCGAGGAGTCCGACCAGGCGCTGAAGGACCTGAACAAGTACCTGGTCGACCAGGCATGGTTCGCCCCGTTCTTCCGCGTGCAGGGCTCCTTCGCGACCGACGCGAACACGACCGTCGACTTCTGGCCGACGAACGCCTACCCGTCGATCTTCAGCTTCTCGCCGAAGAACTGATCCGCCGCGCTGCCCGCCTGCGGCCTCCGCAGGCGGGCAGCGCCGCTCGAACCCGGAGAGAGCCATGCTCACCTTCATCCTCAGGCGGATCGCCTCGGGCGTCGTCCTCGTCGCCGTCATCTCCTTCCTCGCCTACGTTCTGCTCTATGCGGCCGGCGGTGACATCGCGCGCCGCATCCTCGGCGAGACCGCCACGGCCGAGACGGTCGCCAAGAAGACCGAGGAGCTCGGCCTGAACCGGCCCCTCCTGGTGCAGTACTGGGACTGGCTGACGTCGGCGCTCACGGGCGACCTGGGCCGCTCCTGGTTCAGCGGCGAGCTCGTCAGCGTCAGCGTGTCGGGACGCGTCGGCGTGACGCTCTCGATCGTGATCGGCGCCACCCTCGTCTCCGCGGTCCTCTCGATCGTCCTGGGCGTGCTCGCCGCCCGCCGCGGTGGATGGATCGACGGCCTCGTCCAGTTCCTCTCGCTCATCGGCTTCGCGATCCCCGGCTTCCTCATCGCCCTGGGCCTCGTGCTCGTCTTCGCGATCGAGCTGCACTGGTTCAAGGCGACCGGGTTCGTCCCCCTCACCACATCGTTCAGCGGCTGGATCGCGTCCGTGACGCTGCCGATCATCGCCCTCTCGCTGGGCGCCATCGCCACCGTCGCCCAGCAGGTGCGCGGCTCGGTGATCGACGCGATGTCCCGCGACTACGTCCGCACGCTCCGCTCGCGCGGCCTGTCGACGGGCTCCGTCGTCTACAAGCACGTGCTACGCAACGCCGGCGGTCCCGCCCTCGCGGTGCTCGCGGTCCAGTTCATCGGGCTGCTCGGCGGCGCCGTCATCGTCGAGCAGGTCTTCGCGATCCCCGGCATGGGCCAGCTGACCGTCAAGGCCACGACGCAGGGCGACATCCCCGCCGTCATGGGCCTGGTGATCGTCTTCGCGATCATCGTCGTCGTCGTCAACCTCCTGATCGATCTCGTTCAGGCCGCTCTCAACCCGAAGGTGCGTCTGTCATGACCGCTGTCGACGTTCCCCCCGCCGTGCCCGTGGCGCCCGTGCGCGTCTCGCTGATGCGCCGGCTCGTGCGCCGCCCGCTCGGCCTCGTCTCCCTCGCGTTCCTCGCCCTGGTCGCCGTGATCGCGATCATCGGTCCCGTCATCGCCCCGCAGGACCCCAACTACGCCGACATCCGCGCGATCCTCGCCCCGCCCGGCGGCGCTCACCTGCTCGGCACCGACAGCGCCGGCCGCGACGTGTTCTCGCGTCTGCTGCTGTCGACGCAGACCAGCATCGCCGCGGCGCTCGTGGCGCTGATCACCGCCCTCCTGCTCGGCGTCGTGGCCGGCTTGATCGCCGGCTACTACCAGGGCTGGTTCAACACGGTGGCCACCTGGGTCACCGAGCTGAACATGGCGCTTCCGGCGATGGTCGTCCTGCTCGCGGCGCGCGCCGCGCTGGGCCCCTCCGTGTGGCTGTCGATGCTCATCTTCGGCGTCCTGCTGTCGCCCGCCTATTTCCGGCTGGTGTTCGCGTCCGTCACGGCCGTGCGCGCCGAGCTCTACGTGGATGCCGCGCGCGTCTCCGGCCTCAGCGACGTCCGCATCATCGGCCGCCACGTGCTGTCGGTCGTGCGCGCGCCGATCATCATCCAGTCGGCGATCATCGCGGGCATCGCCATCGCGATCCAGTCCGGCCTCGAGTTCCTCGGCCTCGGCGACTCGTCGGTGCCCACCTGGGGCGCCATGCTCAACGACGGCTTCAAGAGCATCTACAAGCAGCCCACGCTCATGCTGTGGCCGTCGCTGGCCATCGCCCTGACCTGCATCGCCCTGACGCTGCTCGCCAACGTCATGCGCGACGAGCTCGAGCGGACCGTGACGGTGCGCCGCAAGCGCCGCCGCGCCGTCACGACCGCCACCGGCTCGATCGCCGCGGTGACGACGTCGGTGCGACTCGGCGGCGGCGACCTCGTCGACCCCGACGAGCCACCGGTCCTCGACGGTGCCGACGTGATCGTGCACCCCGAGGACGCGCGCAGCAAGGCGAGCGCGACGGTGCTCCAGGTGCGCGACCTGCGGGTCGGCTACGACCAGCCGGACCGCTCGCACATCGAGGTGGTGCACGGCGTGTCCCTCGACATCCGCCGCGGCGAGGTCCACGGCCTCATCGGCGAGTCCGGATCGGGCAAGACCCAGACGGCGTTCGCCGTCCTGGGGCTGCTCCCGCGCGGCGGCACCGTCACCGGCGGCTCGATCCTCTACGAGGGCACCGAGCTGGCCGACGCCTCGGAGCGCGTGTACTCCGGCATCCGCGGCAAGCGCATCGGCTACATCCCCCAGGAGCCGATGAGCAACCTCGACCCGTCGTTCACGATCGGCAGCCAGCTGGTCGAGCCGTTGCGCAAGAACCTGGGCCTGTCCAAGGCCGAGGCACGCGAGCGCGCGCTCGATCTGCTCGCCCGCGTCGGCATCCCGCAGCCCAAGCGCACCTTCGACGCCTACCCGTTCGAGGTGTCGGGCGGCATGGCCCAGCGCGTGCTGATCGCCGGCGCCGTCTCGACCGACCCCGACCTGATCATCGCCGACGAGCCGACGACGGCCCTCGACGTGACGGTGCAGGCCGAGGTGCTCGATCTGCTGCGCGACCTGCAGGCGGAGCGCAACATGGCGATGCTGCTGGTCACGCACAACTTCGGCGTCGTCGCCGACCTCTGCGACCGCGTGACGGTCATGCAGAACGGCCGCTTCGTCGAGCAGGGCCCCGTGCGGGCGATCTTCACCGACGCGCGGCACCCGTACACGCAGACGCTGCTGGACGCCATCCTCGACGAGGGTCCCGCCCGCGGCCCCCTCCTCCCCACCACGAACGGAGCCGGAGCATGAGCGCGCCGCTGCTGGAGGTCACCGACCTCGTCGTCGAATACCCCGGCAAGGGCTTCCGCGCCGAACCGTTCCGGGCGTTGAAGGGCGTCTCCCTCGACATCCTGCCGGGCGAGACGGTGGGCTTGGTCGGCGAGTCCGGATCGGGCAAGACGACGCTGGGGCGCGCCGCGCTCGGGCTCGCGCCGGTCACGGCGGGGACGATCCGCTTCGACGGCCAGGACATCTCGCACCTGGGGCGACGGGAGCGCCGCGCCCTGAGCTCGCAGATCCAGGTCGTCTTCCAGGACCCGTACTCGTCGCTGAACCCGTCGATGACCATCGAGCAGATCCTGACGGAGCCCCTCACGGTCGCCGGCGTCGGCTCGGCGGAGGCCAAGACCCGCGTACGGGAGCTGCTGGATCAGGTGGGCCTACCCGGCGATGCGCGCAGCCGCCTGCCGCGTGAGTTCTCGGGCGGCCAGCGCCAGCGCGTCGCGATCGCCCGCGCCCTCGCGCTGAGTCCTCGCCTCATCGTCTGCGACGAGCCCGTGTCGGCGCTGGACCTGTCGACCCAGGCGCGCGTGCTCGACCTGTTCGTCGAGATCCAGGAGCGCACGGGCGTCGCCTACCTCTTCGTCACCCACGACCTCGCCGTCGTCCGTCACGTCAGCCACCGCGTGGCCGTCATGTACCGGGGCGAGATCGTCGAGGCCGGCGACGGCGACCAGGTCACCTCGCGGCCGCAGCACCCCTACACACAGCGGCTGTTCATGGCGGCCCCCGTGCCCGATCCCGACAAGCAGGAGGAGCGCCGCCTCGCCCGACGAGCGGTGCTCGCGGCCGAGGCCGCCGCCTCCTCCGACGCCGCCTGACGACACGACGCCCCCGGGTCTCGCACCCGCCCTCGAAAGGATGACCATGACCGCCCCCGTCGACCACCTGCGCCCCCTGCTCGAGAAGCTGACGCTCGAGCAGAAGGCCGCCCTCGTCCAGGGCGCCGACTTCTGGACGACGGTGCCGCTGCCCGAGATCGGGCTGCGGGCGATGACCCTGTCGGACGGTCCCGCCGGCGTGCGCGGGCCGCGCTGGGACGAGCGCGAGCCGTCGCTGAACCTGCCCTCCGGGTCGGCGCTGGCCGCGTCGTGGGATGTGGATCTGGCCTACCGCTACGGCGCGGCCGCCGCGGCGGAGGCCCGCGCGAAGGATGTCGACGTCGTCCTCGGCCCCACCATCAACCTGCACCGCAGTCCCCTCGGCGGCCGCCACTTCGAGTGCTTCAGCGAGGATCCGGAACTCTCCGGCGCGCTGGCGGCCGCCTACGTCGCCGGCCTGCAGGACAACGGCGTGGCCGCCTGCCCGAAGCACTACGTCGCCAACGACTCGGAGACGGACCGCTTCACGGTCGATGTCGAGGTCGACGACCGCGCACTGCGCGAGCTGTACCTCGCCCCGTTCGAGCGCGCCGTGACCGAGGCGCACGCCTGGAGCATCATGAGCGCGTACAACGCGGTCGACGGCGTCACGATGACCGAGAACGATCTGCTCGAGACCCCGCTGAACAGCGAATGGGGCTTCGACGGCGTCGTGATCAGCGACTGGACGGCGGTGCGCTCGCTCGACGCCGTCGCGGCCGCGCAGGACCTCGCGATGCCCGGGCCCGCCCCCGCGTGGGCCGACCTGGTCGCCGCCGTCGGCGACGGTCGCGTCGCCGAGGAGGACCTCGACCGCAAGGTGCTGCGCCTGCTCCTGCTCGCCGAGCGCGTCGGCGCCCTCGGCGACGCCGACCCGGCCGGCCGCGCCGCGGTGCCCGCGATCGACGGCCCCGCCTTCGCCCGCGACGCGGCCGTGGCCGGCACCGTGCTGCTGCGCAACGACGGCACGCTGCCGCTGGAGGCGGCATCCCTCGGATCGGTCGCCGTCATCGGCCAGAACGCCCGCGACGCCCGCACGCAGGGCGGCGGCAGCGCCACCGTCGTCCCCGCGCACGTCGTCTCACCGCTGGAGGGTCTGCGCGCGGCGCTTCCCGGCGTCGAGGTCTCCTACGAGCTCGGCGCCCTCGTGCAGGACGGCGTGGTCGAGATCCCGCTGGCCCAGCTGCAGAACCCCGTCACCGGCGAGCCGGGTCTGCGGGTGCGTTTCCTGGACGACGCCGGCACGGAGCTGTTCGCCGAAGACCGCCGCTCGACGGCGCTCGTGTGGTTCGGCGGCGACGCGCCCATCGCCGCGAGCCGCACGGTCGTGTTCGAGACCCGCTTCACCCCCGCCGAGACGGGCGCGATCGAGCTCGGGTTCGCGGGCGCGAACCCCGGCCGCCTCTTCGTCGACGGCGAGCTCGTCCTCGACGACAGCCCGGTCATCGAGGGCACCGACCTCGGCGCCGCCTTCCTCAACCCGCCGTCGCTCACGACGACGGTCGCCGTCACCGCGGGCGCGCCCCGCGACATCCGCGTCGAGTTCACGTGCGACCCGCAGGGCGCCCTCGCCGGCGCGCTCAGCGCCACCGTCGGCATCGCGCCCACGCCCACCCCCGACGCCGAGCTCGTCGCCCGGGCCGTGGCCGCCGCGGCATCCGCCGACGTCGCCGTCGTGGTCGTCGGCACCACCTCCCGCGTCGAGTCGGAGGGCTACGACCGCGAGAGCCTGGACCTTCCGGGCGCGCAGGACGCGCTCGTGCGCGCCGTCGCGGCGACGGGCACGCCCACGATCGTCGTCGTCAACGCCGGCTCGCCGGTCGCGCTCCCCTGGGCGCAGGAGGTGTCGGCCGTCGTGCAGGGCTACTTCGGCGGCCAGGAGTTCGGCCACGCGATCGCCGACGTGCTGACCGGCGCCCGCGAACCCGGCGGCCGCCTGCCGACCACCTGGCCCGCGACGCTCGCCGACGTCCCCGTGGTCGACGTCACCCCGCAGGACGGCGTGCTGCGCTACCGCGAGGGCATCCACATCGGCTACCGTGCCTGGCTCAAGGAGGCCGCCGCACCCGCCTTCGCCTTCGGCCACGGCCTCGGCTACACGACCTGGTCGTGGGACGACGCGCAGCGCGACGGCGACGCGGTCGCGGTGACGCTGACCAACACGGGCGCGCGCACCGGGAAGCAGGTCGTCCAGGTGTACGCCGAGCGCGCCGCTTCGGCGGTGGAGCGTCCCGAGCGCTGGCTGGTCGGCTTCGCCGCCGTCGAGCTGTCGCCGGGAGAGACGAGCACCGTCTCCGTTCCGCTCCCCGACCGGCGACTCGCGTATTGGGACGGCGGCGGGTGGCGCGTCGAGCCCGGCACGTACACGCTGCGTGTCGGCGCCTCGGTCGTCGATCTGCCGCTCGCGGCATCGTGGACGGTGACCGCGTGAGCGCGCCGATGCCCGCCGTCGAGGCGAGCCTGCTGCAGGGCGCAGCCGATGAGCGGCTCGCGGCCGTCGTCGAACGCCTCGACGGATACCTCCGCGAGGACGACGGCCTGTCGTTCCAGGTCGCCGCGTTCCACCGGGGCACCCCGGTGCTCGACGCCTGGGGCGGTCCCGACATCCGCGCCGACTCGATGCTCATCCCCTTCTCGGTGACCAAGAACACGATCGGGCTCTCGATCGGGCTCCTCCTCGAGCGGGGCCTCATCGACCTCGACGAACGCGTGGCCCACTACTGGCCCGAGTTCGCCGCGAAGGGCAAGGATGCCGTCACCGTCCGCGAACTGCTCTCCCACCAGGCCGGGCTCCCCCAGGCGAGCACGCCGCTGACGTGGGAGGAGCTGTGGGACCATCACGCCGCGGCCGCCCGTCTCGCCGACACGCGACCCTTCTGGCGACCGGGGAGCGCGTTCGGCTACCACGCGATCACGATCGGCAGCCTCGGCGACGAGCTCGTGCACCGGGTGACGGGCCGGACGCTGCACGAGTTCTACGAGCGCGAGATCCGTGCCCCCCACGGAATCGACTTCCACCTGGGCCTGCCGTCCGATCAGGAGCACCGCTTCACGCCCCTGAAGCCGATGGTGCGTCCCGTGTCGGCCACGGCGACCCCGCAGTTCTCCGCCCTGGGGCCCGTGGTGTTCGGACCCCTCAGCCGGGACATCGACCACACCAACTCGCCGCGCAACTACCGGTACGGCCACGCCGCGACCGCCGGGACGGGGACGGCCCGCGGGCTCGCGCGCCTGTTCGCCGCCGCGGTCACCGGCGTCGACGGCGCCGCCCCGTTCCTCTCGCCCGACACGGTCGAGCAGATCGGCCAGCAACAGGTCCGCGGCTACGACGAGGTGCTGCACCAGCACGACCGCGCCCACGCGATCGTCTTCCAGAAGCCGTCCCAGCCGCTCGCCTTCGGCGGGCCCCGGGCCTTCGGCCACGACGGCGCGGCGGGGGCGCTGGCGTGCGCCGACCCCGACACCGGCGTCACCTTCGCCTGGACGATCGTGCGCGGCCCGTGGCCTGGCGGCGCCGACCCTCGGGCCGTGTCGCTCGCGCGCGAGCTCGGCACCCTGCTCGGAGCGTGACCGTGAGCACCGTGATCGAGAGCCTGCGCGCCGAGGTGCGCGACGACACCACCTTCGTCCCGACCGCGCGTCCGCGACTGAGCTGGGTCGTCGGCGGGGACGTCACCGGCTGGCGGCAGGCGTCGGCGGAGCTGTCCGACGGAGCGCAGCAGGTCACGCTCACCGGCGACGAGAGCGCCCTCGTGGCGTGGCCGTTCGCCCCGCTCGCCGCCGGTGAACGGCGCTCGGTGCGGGTGCGCGCCCACAGCACGGACGGCCGGTCCACGCCCTGGAGCGCACCGCGCGAGGTGGAGGCGGGCTTCCTCGCCGACGGCGAGTGGGTCGCGCTGCCCATCGGCCTCGCCGAGCCCGCGCGTGCGGCGCAGCCCGCCGAGGTCCGCACGAGGTTCACGCTCGATCGCCCCGTCACCCGCGCGCTCCTGTTCTGGACCGCGCTCGGCGTCGGCGAGCCCGCCGTCAACGGCGCCCCCGTCACGGCGGACGTCCTCTCCCCCGGCTGGAGCGCCTACCGCGACCGCCTGGTCCTGGAGACGGTCGACGTCACGGCGCTCGTGCACCCCGGCCCCAACGAGCTGTCGGCGACGATCGCCGGCGCCTGGTACACCGAGCGGTACGGGTTCTTCACCTTCACCGACCGCCTCTACGGCGACCAGCCGTCGCTGCTCGCGCAGCTGCGCGTGACCTACGCCGACGGGACGGTCGCCACGGTGGCCGCCACGGGCCCCGGGTGGGAGGCGAGCGGAGACGGACCGGTCGTGGACAGTGGGATCTACGCCGGCGAACACCAGGACCTGCGCCGCGACGCCGCCGGCGCATCCTGGAGCCCGGCCCGCGTCGGCCCCGCGGCGCGGCCGGGCTACGACCGGGTCCCGGTGCCCGAGCCGCGCATCGCCCCGCCCGTGCGGCGGATCGAGGCGCTGCCCGTCGCCGCCGTCGTCACGAGCGCCTCGGGCGGCACGATCCTCGACTTCGGTCAGAACCTCGTCGGCCGCCTGCGCCTGCGCGTGCGCGGGGCGGCGGGCACGCGCGTGGTCGTGCGTCACGCCGAGGTGCTCGAGGACGGCGAGCTCGCCCTCCGCCCCCTGCGAAACGCCGCCGCGACCGCCACCTTCGAGCTGTCCGGCGGCGACGACGTCCTCGAGTCGCGCTTCAGCTTCTACGGCTTCCGCTACGCGGAGATCACGGGCCTCGACGTCGCCCCGGAGGACGTCGAGGCGATCGTCCTGCACACCGATCTCACGCGCACCGGCTGGTTCACGGCATCCGACCCCCTCGTCGACAAGCTCCACGAGAACGTGCGGTGGGGCATGCGGGGCAACTTCCTCTCGATCCCGACGGACTGCCCGCAACGCGACGAGCGTCTGGGCTGGACGGGCGACATCCAGGTGTTCGCGCCGACCGCGACGTTCCTCTACGACTGTGCGGGCTTCCTCGCGTCGTGGCTGCGCGACCTCGCCCACGAGCAGGCCCGCGCCGACGGGGTCGTCCCCCTCGTGGTGCCCTCGGCGCTGCCGGCGTTCGCCGGGGGCGGGCCCACCGCCGCGTGGGGAGACGCGGCCACCGTGGTGCCGACCGTCCTGTGGGAGCGTTTCGGCGACCGCGAGGTCCTCGCCGCGCAGTATCCGAGCATGCGCGCGTGGGTCGAGGCGGTGCTGCGCGACGCGGGCGACGGTGGTCTCTGGGCGGGACGCATGCAGCTGGGCGACTGGCTCGACCCCGCCGCCCCGCCCGACAAGCCGGGCCAGGCGAAGGTCGACGTCGACATCGTCGCCACCGCCTATCTCGCCCGCTCGCTGCAGCAGGTCGCCGACGCCGCCGCCCTGCTCGGGCACGAGGCGGATGCCGCGCGCTACGGGGCCCTCGCCGCCCGCTCGCGTGCCGCCTTCGCCGCCGAGTACGTCACCCCCGCCGGCCGCATGATGAGCGACGCGCCCACGGCGTACGCGCTCGCGCTGCAGTTCGATCTGGTCGAGGGGGACGACCTGCGCGCGGCGCTGGGCGCACGGCTCGCGGCCCTCGTCCGGGAGGGGGGCTACCGCATCGGCACCGGCTTCGTCGGCACGCCGCTCGTCGCCGACGCCCTCACCGCGACCGGCCACCTCGACGCCGCCGAGCGTCTGCTCACGCAGACCGACTGCCCGTCGTGGCTGTACCCGATCACGCAGGGCGCCACGACGGTCTGGGAGCGGTGGGACTCGCTGCTTCCCGACGGCACGGTCAACCCGGGCGAGATGACCTCGTTCAACCACTACGCGCTCGGAGCCGTCGCGGACTGGCTGCATCGCACCGTGGCGGGGCTCGGCCCGGCATCCCCCGGCTATCGCCGCCTGCGCGTCGCACCCCGCCCCCTCGCGTCGCTCGACCACGCGTCGGCGCGCCACCTCACCCCCTACGGTGAGGCCGCCGTCGCGTGGCGCCGCGAGGGCGGGACGATCGTCGTCACCGCGACGGTGCCGGCCAACACGGATGCCGAGGTCGACCTTCCGGGGCTGCGCACCACGGTCGGCCCCGGCACGCACGAGTGGCGCGTCGAGGCGGCTCCGCCGGCGCCCCTTCCTGCGCTGCCCGGGCTCGACGCGGACCTCGCCGCCGTGATCGACGACCCCCGCGCCTACGCCGCCCTCCTCGAGACACTCGCCGCCGCCGCGCCCGAGCGCGTCGCCACCGTGCGCGCCGAGACGACCTGGACGGCCGGGCGCCCGCTCGCGACCGCCCTGATGTTCACCCCGCCCCCGGTGCTCGCCGCCGTGGACGCCGCCGTTCGCGCGGCGACGACGCCGACCGCCTGACACCCACCCGAGGAGCACCATGTTCGACCGCGCCAGCACGTTCGGCGAGACGCTCGACAGCCCCGCCGGCCGCGCCGTGCTCGAGAAGCACCTGCCCGGCATCGCCGCCTCGCCGATGGCGCAGCAGTTCCGCGACGCGCGCCTGGGCCAGCTGGTCGCCCTCGTGCCGGAGCTGGAGGACCCGTCCGCGCGCGACGCGCTGTGGGCCGCGCTGGCCGAGGTCGGCGACGGGACGGCGCGCGCGCCGCACGCCCCCGCGATCGCGCCCGATCCCGCCTACGAGGGCGAGGACGTGCCCCGGGGCTCGGCCGTTCCGGCGCCGGCGGCGCCGACGCGGCGATGGGACCCGCTCGAGGTGCGACTGTCGGGTCCCGCGCACGGCAACCCCTTCGTCGACGTCGACCTCGACGCCCTGTTCACCCGACCCGACGGCACGACGGTGCGCGTCGGCGGCTTCTACGACGGCGACGGCGTGTACGTGATCCGTGCCCTCGCGGATGCCGAGGGCGAATGGCGCTTCGAGACCCGATCGACCGCGCGCTCGCTCGACGGCGTGACCGGACGCCTCGAGGTCGCCGCCGCCCCCGTCGAGGCGCACGGACCGGTGCGCGTCGACGGGTTCCACTTCCGGCACGCGGACGGCGCACGCCACCGCCCGATCGGCACCACCGCCTACGCGTGGACGCACCAGAGCGAGGCCCGACAGCAGCAGACGCTGCGCACCCTGGCCGCGGCGCCGTTCGCGAAGCTGCGCATGTGCGTGTTCCCGAAGTCGTACCTGTACAACGCGAACGAGCCGCTCGACTTCCCGTTCGTCGGCTCGCTCGCGGAGGGCTTCGATCTCGAACGGTTCGATCCCGCGCACTTCCGCCGGCTCGAGCGTCGCATCGCCGATCTCGCGGCCCTCGGCATCCAGGCCGACCTCATCCTGTTCCACGCCTACGACCGCTGGGGCTTCTCCGACCTCGGCCCGGCCGTCGACGAGCGCTACCTGCGCTACGTGATCCGTCGGCTGACGGGCTTCGCCAACGTCTGGTGGTCGCTGGCGAACGAGTACGACCTGCTGTGGTCGAAGGACCTCGACGACTGGGAGCGCCTCGCCGCCGTCATCGGCGAGGAGGATCCGTTCGGCCATCTGCTGTCCATCCACAACTGCCGGCCCTTCTACGACTACGGCCGGCCGTGGATCACCCATGTCTCCGTGCAGCGCGTCGACGTGTACCGGACGGCGGAGAACACCGACCAGTGGCGCGAGCGGTGGGGCAAGCCGGTGGTCGTCGACGAGTGCGCCTACGAGGGCGACATCGACCAGGGCTGGGGCAACATCACCGGCGAGGAGCTGGTCCGCCGCTTCTGGGAGGGCGCCGTCCGCGGCGGCTACATCGGCCACGGCGAGACCTACTATCCGCCCGCGCTCCCCGCCGATCCCGCCGGTCCCGCCGACGTCGACGCCGATGACCAGGACGACGACGAGGTGCTGTGGTGGTCGAAGGGTGGCGTGCTCCACGGCACCTCCCCCGCCCGCATCGCCTTCCTCGACCGGCTGATCGGCGAGGCCCCCGACGGCGTATGGGACCCGCTGCCGGGCGACTGGGACGTGCCCTGGGGAGGCGACGGAGGCGGACGCGTGCGCGTCGGCTACTTCGGGTTCAACCGCCCGCGCTTCCGCCACGTCATCCTCGGCGACGGCACCTGGCGCGTCGAGGTCATCGACACCTGGAACATGACGATCGAGGAGATCCCGGGCCACCACACCGGTCAGCTGCGGGTGGAGCTGCCCGGTCGCCCGTACATCGCCGTGCGTCTCACCCGGACCGACGCATGAACGCGACGACCTGGACCGTCACGACGCCGGAGGAGCCGTGGCGCGCCGCGCCCCCGCCCGTCCTGGCGGCCCCCACGGCCATGCCCGACGTGATCGTGGCGGTCGACGACCCGCAGCAGGAGATCGACGGCTTCGGCGCCTGCTTCAACGAACTGGGCTGGGCGGCGCTCGGGCTGCTCACGGCGCAGGAGCGCGACGGCATCCTCCGCGAGCTGTTCGCCCCCGGGGTGGGCGCGTCGTTCGGGCTGTGCCGGATGCCGGTGGGAGCCAACGACTTCTCGCTGGACTGGTACTCGTACGACGAGACGCCGGGCGACCTCGCGCTGGCGCATTTCGACGCGTCGCACGACGACGAGACGCTCGTCCCGTTCATCCGCGCCGCACGCGCGCACCGGCCCGACCTGCGGCTGTGGGCGTCCCCGTGGAGCCCGCCGACGTGGATGAAGCGCAACGGCCACTACGCCGGCGCGATGCCGCATCCGTTCTTCGGCGACGTCGACAACGGGCTGCGACCCGAGCAGGTCGGCGCGGAGGGCACCGACATGTTCCGCACCGACGAGGAGCACCTGCGCGCCTACGCGGCCTACTTCGGCCGATTCGTCGACGCCTACGCCGAGCGCGGGATCCCGATCTCGATGGTCATGCCGCAGAACGAGTTCAACTCGCCGCAGGTCTTCCCCAGCTGCACGTGGACGCCGGCCGGGCTGGCCGCGCTGCTGCGCCACCTCGGACCGCAGATGGCGGCCCGCGGGGTCGAGGTGTACCTCGGCACCCTCGAGCGCGCCGACGACCGTCTGGTGGGCGCGGTGCTCGCCGACGATGCGGCGGCCGCGGTCGTGTCGGGGATCGGCGTGCAGTGGGCGGGCAAGGGCGCGGTGGCGGCGCTGCACCGCCTGCATCCGGACCTGCGCATCGTCCAGACCGAGCAGGAGTGCGGCGACGGCCGCAACGACTGGCGCCAGGCGCGCTACGCGTGGCGCCTCATGAAGCACTTCCTCGGAAACGGCGCGAACGCCTACCAGTACTGGAACATCGCGTTGCCCGAGGGCGGCCGCAGCCGATGGGGCTGGACCCAGAACTCGCTCGTCGTGGTCGATCCGCAGCGCCGCACCTTCCGGTACACGCCCGACTACCTCGTGCTCAAGCACGTGGCCGCGTTCGTGCGGCCCGGAGCCCGCGTGCTGCCGACGTGGTGCGTCGCGGGCCACGACAATCAGCTGGTGTTCCGCAACCCGGACGGCTCGGTGGTGGTGGTCCTGCACAACGAGCTGGCCGAGCCCCTGCCGATCAGCCTGCTGCTGGGCGAACGGGTGCTGTCGCTCGAGCTGCCGGCGGCTTCGTTCAGCACCGTCGTCATTCCGGCCTGAGCGGGCCCGAATCCTCCGAGAGCCGGCGCGAGGCCGTCGCCATGTGCGTCGCCATCGCCGAGGCGGCGAGATCGGCGTCGGCGGCGGCGACGGCGGCCTGCACGGCGGCGTGCTCGTCGATGGCCAGCAGGGCCGCCGCCTCGTCGTGCACCGCGCGGTCGGCGTAGACCTGCAGGAGCGACCGGACGACGTGCAGCAGGTCGACCAGCGTGTCGTTGCCGGCGGCCGCGGCGAGCGTCTCGTGGAACTCGGCATCCGCGCGGGCGAAGGCGCCCAGGTCGGCGGTGCCCGCCCGCATGCGATCGAGGGATGCCGCGAGGGCGGCCCGATGCGCGACGTCGGCCCGTCCGGCCGCGAGGCGTGCGACGTAGATCTCCAGACCCGAGCGCAGTTCGAGCAGCTCGGCGGTGTTCTGCTGTCCGATCAGCAGTCCCCAGCGCAGCGTCTGCGGCAGCAGGTCGCTGGCCGTCCCGCGCAGGTAGGTGCCGGAGCCGGCGCGGACGTCGATGATGCCGAGGATCTCCAGCGCGGCGAGCGCCTCGCGAACGGCCGAGCGGCCGACGCCGAGGGTGGCGGCCAGCTGACGCTCGGGCGGGAGACGCGTGCCGGGCGCGAGCGAGCCGCCGGTGAAGAGATCCATGAGCCGTCGGGCGACCTCGGACACGGGCGTCCCGGACGGCAGCGCGCCGAGCGCCGCCGTGATCTCGGCGGAGCGGTCGTCCGGGTAGGCGGGCACGGGACCAACATACGGCAGTCGCCGTCACGGGCGAGATATTGGTCAACCGGTTCTTGCAATTGGTCAACCGGTTTGTCAGAATATCGACGGGTGAGCGGCAGCTCGCCGCCGGACCGATCGACCAGGAGTCACCGTGGACCCACTCCAGAGCACTCGTGCGCACGCCGCGACCGCGCGGAGCGCGCGATGACGCGGCTGTGGAACGATCCGGCCGACTTCGCCGACGAGATGATCGACGGCTTCGTGGCGGCGCACGCCCGCTACGTGCGCCGCGTCACGGGAGGCGTCGTCCGCGCCGGCGGCACCACGCCCGGCCGGGTCGCGGTCGTCGTCGGCGGCGGATCGGGCCACTACCCCGCCTTCGGCGGTCTCGTCGGCCCGGGCCTCGCGCACGGCGCCGCGATGGGGAACCTGTTCGCCTCCCCCTCCGCGCAGCAGGTGCACGCCGTCGCGTCGGCGGCCCACGCCGGCGGCGGCGTCTTCTTCGCGTACGGGAACTACGCCGGGGACGTGCTCAACTTCGACGCCGCGCAGGAGCGACTGCGCGGCGAGGGCATCGCGTGCGCGACCGTCGCGGTCACCGACGACATCATGAGCGCGGCCCCCGCGGAGCGGCACCGCCGCCGCGGGATCGCCGGCGACCTCGCCGTGTTCCGCATCGCCGGTGCCGCCGCCGAGGCGGGCTACGACCTGGACGGCGTGGCCCGCGTCGCGGCGCTCGCCAACGAGCGCACCCGTTCCTTCGGCGTCGCCTTCTCCGGGTGCAGCCTGCCCGGCGCCGACGCGCCCCTGTTCTCGGTGCCGCCCGGCCGGATGGCGGTGGGTCTCGGCATCCACGGCGAACCGGGCGTCGCCGAGACCGACATCCCGACCGCGGACGGGCTCGCCGCGCTGCTCGTGGACGCGCTTCTCGGCGAGATCCCGGACGGCGTCGAGGCGAGCGGCGCCCGGGTGGTGCCGATCCTCAACGGGCTCGGCTCGCTGGCGCACGAGGAGATGTTCGTCGTCTACCGCCGCGTCGCCCATCTGCTCGCCGCCGCCGGGGTGGAGGTCATCGACCCGCACGTCGGCGACTACTGCACGAGCTTCGACATGGCCGGCACGTCGCTCACGCTCCTCTGGCTCGACGACGAGCTGGCCGCTCTCTGGGACAGCCCGGTCGACACCCCCGCGTACCGCCGCGGCGCGACGGCCGCGCCCGGCCCCGCGGCGCCCGCCGCCGCCGCGGTCATCCCTGCCGCGCCGAGCGCCGCGCCCGCGGCGCCTCCCGGCGACGAGGCCTCGCGCCGCTGCGCCGCCACGGTGGTCGATGTGCTCGGCACCCTCTCCGCCACCATCGACGCGAACGTCGCGGAGCTCGGCCGGATGGATGCCGTCGCCGGCGACGGCGACCACGGCATCGGCATGCAGCGCGGCACCCGTGCCGCACGGCACGCCGCCGCGGAGGCCGCCGCCGACGGCGCAGGCGCACGCGGAACGCTCCTGCGCGCCGCCGACGCCTGGTCCGACCGCGCCGGCGGCACGTCCGGAGCGCTCTGGGGCGTCATCCTCGGTCGCATCGCGGAGCACCTGGGCGACACCGGCGCGCCGGATGCCGCGGCGATCGCGGCCGGCGTCGCCGACGCCGTGCGCGCCGTGCAGCGGTACGGCGGCGCCGAGCCCGGCGACAAGACGCTCGTCGACGCCCTCCTGCCCTTCAGCGCCGAGCTCTCGCGCGCCGTGGGCGACGGCGCCGGCCTCGCCGACGCCTGGCCACTCGCGGCCGCCGCCGCCCGCACCGCCGCGGACGCCACCGCCGACCTCGTACCCCGTCGTGGCCGCGCCCGCACCCACGGCCGCAACAGCGTCGGCACCCCCGACCCGGGCGCGCACTCGCTCGCCCTCATCGCGACCGCCGTGGGCCCCGTGCTCGCCGCACGCCCCTCCGAGAGGACCCCGTCATGACCGCACCCCTGCGCCTCGTCATCGGCAGCGACGACGCCGGCTTCGAGTACAAGGAGGTCCTCAAGCGCGACCTCCAGGCCCACCCTCTCGTCGCCGACCTCGTCGACGTCGGCGTCGACGCCGACGGCCACACGCCCTACCCGACGGTGGCGATCGAGGCCGCCGAGCGCGTCGCCCGCGGCGAGGCCGACCGTGCGCTCCTCATCTGCGGCACCGGACTGGGTGTCGCGATCGCGGCTAACAAGGTCCCCGGCATCCGCGCCGTGACGGCCCACGACTCGTTCTCCGTCGAGCGCGGCGTGCTCTCCAACGACGCGCAGGTGCTCACGATGGGCCAGCGCGTGGTCGGCATCGAGCTCGCGCGCCGCCTCGTCCGCGAATGGCTCACCTACCGCTTCGACGCCTCGTCGGCGTCGGCCGAGAAGGTCGCCGTCATCGCCACCTACGAGAGCACGGGATCGTGCGGGTGAGCCCCGTCACGGTCGGCGTCAGCCTCAAGGCCTACTTCGACCGCGACCGCGCCCGCCGCTGGTTCGACGTCGTCGCCGCCGAGGTCGGCGCCCACCCGGCGGTCCGCGCCGGCGCCGTCGAGGTGTTCGTCGCGCCGACCTACCTGCAGATCGACGACGCCGTCCGTGCCTTCCGGGACACACCGATCGCGGTCGCCGCGCAGGACGTCTCCGCCCACGGCGACGGCGCGTTCACCGGTGAGGTCTCCGCGGCCGAGCTCACCCGCTCCGGCGTGACGCTGGCCGAGATCGGCCATGCCGAGCGGCGGCGCCTGTACCGCGAGACCGACGCCGACGTGGCCGCGAAGGTCGCCGCCGCCCTCGCCGCGGGCGTCGTGCCCGTGCTCTGCCTCGGGGAGAGCGCGCGCGAGGATGCCGCGGCGGCCGCGGCCGCCACCCTCGCGCAACTGCGCGCCGCGACCGACGGCGCCCCCGCGGGGCGCCTCGTCGTCGCCTACGAGCCGGTGTGGGCGATCGGGGCTGACGCACCGGCGCCCGTCGCGCACGTCGCCGCGGTGACACGGGCCCTGCGGGTCGCGCTCGACGCGGACGCCGCACGCGCCGGATCCGCCGTCGTCTACGGCGGATCGGCCGGCCCCGGCCTGCTCGCCCGCCTCGGCGACGCCGTGGACGGCCTGTTCCTGGGTCGGTTCGCGCACGACCCCGCCGCCTTCCGCGCGGTCGTCGACGAGGCCGCGCGGATGCCGGGGCTCGCGCCATGATCGGGCTGGGCACGTACGCCTTCTTCTGGCAGCACTCCGAGCGCGTCGCCCACCCCCTGTCGCTGGTCGGCGCCTTCGAGGCGACCCGCACGCTGGGGGTCGACCTGTTCCAGATCTGCGACTACGCGCCGCTGGACGCGATGAACGAGCGGGAGCTGCGCGCGGCGGCGGCGGCGGCCCGCGACCTGGGCCTGACCATCGAGCTGGGCACGAAGGGCATCGTCCCGGAGCACCTGAGCCGCTACCTGCGGGTGGCCGAGGTCTTCGACGCCCGCCTGGTGCGGTCCATGCTCAACGGCCCCGGCTCGGCGCCCACGACGGCGCAGGCGCAGACGTGGCTCGGATCGTCCGTGCGGGACTTCGAGCGAGCCGGAGTGACGCTGGCTCTGGAGACGTATGAGCAGATCGCGACGTCGGACCTGCTCGCTCTCATCGCCGCCGTCGGCAGCCCGGCGCTGGGCGTGTGCCTCGACCCGGCCAACGTCGTGGCCCGGCTGGAGACACCGCGGACGACGGTCGAGCTCGCGGCGTCCGCCACGGTCAACGTGCACGTCAAGGACTTCGCCTTCGCGCGGCAGGACGGCTGGGTGGGCTTCACCTTCACCGGCACCCCCCTGGGGACCGGACTGCACGACTACGCGCACCTGCGGGCCGCCGTGCGTCCCGCCGCGCGCGGGATCAACGAGATCGTCGAGCACTGGCTGCCCTGGCAGGGCGACGCCGAGACCACCGTCCGCACCGAGCGGGAATGGACCCGCACCGCCCTGGACCACCTGAGGAGAATCCCATGAGCCACACCATCGCCGTCTTCGGAGCCGGAGGGAAGATGGGCACGCGCGTCTCCGACAACCTCGTGCGCACCGATCACACCGTCCACTACGTCGAGACGTCGCCCGCCGGTCGCGAGCGCGTGCGTGCCGCGGGTCGCGTGCTGTCCGAGGCCGCCGACGCCGTCGCCGACGCCGACATCGTCGTGCTGGCCGTGCCAGACCTCGCGCTCGGGCCCGTGACGGCGCAGCTGGTTCCGCAGCTGCGGCCGGGGACGATCGTGCTGACGCTCGACCCGGCAGCCGCCTACGCGGGCCTGCTGACCACCCGCGACGACATCGTGCAGGCCGTCGCCCACCCGTGCCACCCGTCGGTGTTCCTCGAGCGCACGTCGAAGGAGGAATGGGCCGACACCTTCGGCGGCGTCGCGGCACCGCAGGACGCGATCGCCGCGATCGAGAGCGACGACCCGCGCAAGAAGGCGATCGTCGAGGAGACGGTGCGCGCCATCTATGCCCCCGTCATCGACGTGCACTGGGTGAGCGTCAAGCAGCTCGCCCAGCTGGAGCCCACCCTCGTCGAGACGGTCGCGTGCATGATCGGATCCCTCCTCAACGAGGCGCTGCACGAGGCGATCCACACGATGGGCGTTCCCGAGGCGGCGGCGCGCAGCATCCTGTACGGGCACACGCAGGTGGCGCTGGCCAATGGGCTCCGCGGCGACAACCCCTTCAGCGACGCCTGCCTCATCGCGATGGACTACGGTCGCGAGAGCATCATCAAGGACGACTGGAAGAAGATCTTCCGCGACGACGAGCTCGACAAGAACCTCGCGCGGATGCTCCACCTCGACCGCATCGAACGCTGAGGATCGCATGGGACAGCTCACCGACAAGACCGCCCTCGTCACGGGGGCGGCCAAAGGCATCGGCCTCGCCGTCGCCTCCCGTTTCGTCCGCGAGGGCGCGCGGGTCGTGCTCGCCGACCGAGACGTGGATGCCGCGACCACCGCGGCCTCCGCCCTGGGCGCGCACGCCCGCGCCCTCGGCATGGACATCTCCGACGAGGCGGCCGTGGCCGCCGGGTTCGCCGAGTTGGAGGCCGCGGGGTGGGCGCCGGACGTCGTCGTCGCGAACGCGGGCGTCCAGCTGTTCGGGCAGGACGCCCCCGCCGCCGACCTCGAGCTGGACGTCTGGCGGCGCACCCTCGACGTCAATCTCACGGGAACCTTCCTCACCGTCAAGCACGCCGTGCGCAGCATGCTCCCCCGCGGCGGCGGGGCGATCATCCTCACCGGCAGCCCGACCGCGGTCAACGGCGAGGGCCGGGACTTCACGGCGTACAGCGCGTCGAAAGCCGCGATCCACGGGCTGGGACGCACCGTCGCCGCCGCCTACGCCGATCGGGGGATCCGCGTCAACACGGTGCAGCCCGCCTACACCGAGACCCCTCTGGTCGCGGCCATCACGGACGACCCGCAGGCGCGCGCGGCCATCGTCGGCCGTATCCCGATCGGCCGCGCCGGCACCCCCGACGACGTCGCCGGCATCATGGTCTACCTCGCGAGCGACGACGGCGCCTTCGCGACCGGGGCGGTCTTCCAGGTCGACGGAGGCATGACGTCGCTGTGAGTGGCACGTGGGATGACGAGGCTCGGCGACCCTGGCGCAGCGCGCGGTGGTCGCTCGAGCTGCGGTGCGACGAGCTCGCCGACATCGCCTACGACGGCGTCGTGGTGCTCCGCTCCGCGCGCGCGGTCGTCCGCGACCACGACTGGCGCACCGCACCCCTCGTGATCGACGATGTCGACGCCCGCGACGACGCGATCGTCATCGCCCTGCACTCGAGCGGGCTGGGGTCGTCGTTCGCGGGCATCGTGCGGGTGCACGCACACGGCGATCGTCTGGAGATCGTCTGCGACCTGACCTCCCGGCAGCCGTTCGACACCAATCGGACGGGGCTCGTGGTCCTGCATCCGCCGACGCTGGCCGGCACGCCCCTGCGGGTGGTCCACTCCGCGGCGGAGCCGGAGGAGACGCGCTTCCCCCCGCGCATCAGCGCGCACCAGCCCGTGCGCGACATCGCGGCCCTCGCGTGGACGGCGGGCGGCGTCGGCGTCGCGCTGACCTTCGACGGCGACGTGTTCGAGATGGAGGATCAGCGCAACTGGACGGATGCCTCGTTCAAGACGTACAGCCGCCCCCTCGACCTCCCGTTCCCGTACCGCGTCGCGGCGGGCGAACGGGTGACGCAGACGGTGACGATCGAGGCGACGGCCTCCGCCTCGGCCCCGGTGATCGAGACGGCGAAGCCCGCCCCGGCCGCGGTGATCGAGCTTCGACCGGGCGGCGCGTTCCCGCGCCTCGGCCTCGGCGCCGCGACCGCGCCGGATCCGGCGCCGCCGCTCGGCTCGCCGCTCGGCTCGCACGTCGTCGCCGACATCGATCTCGCCGATCCCAACTGGCGCGCGGCCCTGGACCGGGCGGGCGCGGCGGGACTGCCGGTCGAGGTGCGCCTGGTGCTCGCGGACGACGACCCGGACGCGCTCCGGGCGGCGGCGCATGCCCTCCGCGGACGGCGCACGGCGCGCGTGACGGCCTTCCCTGCGACCGGGCCGGCCCGCCACGTGTCCGACGGCCCGACGATCCGGGCGCTGCGCGCGGCGCTGCGCGCCGCCGACGTCGACGTGCCGGTCGTCGGCGGAACCCGCGCGCACTTCACCGAACTCAACCGCGAGCACCACCGCCTCCCGGACGGGCTCGACGGCATCGTGCTCAGCAGCACGCCGCTGTTCCACAGCCGCGGCACCGACCAGCTCGTCGAGGCGCTCGCCATGCAGCGACGGGTGGCGCAGGAGGCCGTGGACATCGCGTCGGGGCTCCCCGTGCACATCGGACCGGTCACGCTCCGGCCGCGCTTCAACGACGTCGCGACCACGCCCCCGCCCCGCCCCGGGCGCACCGATCTGGCCGAGGGGTACGGCGCCCAGCTGCTCGACGCCGACGATCCGCGCCACGACAGCGACGAGCTGGCCGCATGGACGATCGCGAGCGCGGCGGCGTTCGCCGTGCCGGGGGTGGCCGCGCTGACCTTCTTCGAGGAGTGGGGACCCCGCGGCATCCGCACCGCCGCGGGCCGGGACCGGCCGGTCGCCGCGGCGCTGCGCGCCCTCGCCGACGTCGCCGGGCCCGACGGGCGAGCCTGTACCCTGCTGCACGGCGACAGCCCGGACGGCCTCGTCTGGGCCGTCGGGGGGCGCGGCGACGACGGGGGGAGCGTCCTCGTGGCCAACCTCGACCGGGTGCCGCGCGTCGTCCGCGTCGAGCCCGGAGGCACCCGCACCGTTCCCGCCGGAGCCTTCGCGATCCTTCCGCTCACGGCACCGTCCGCTCACGACTGATCCGCCCCGACCGACCCGCTCATCGAGGAGCCCCCATGACCGCACCGCACCGCAGCCTGCTCACGGAGTACATCCACGCCGCCACGATCCGGATGACCCGGGAGCCCTCCGGCGTGCTCACCCATCCGTACACGGTGCCCAGCGCCCCGGAGTCCCCCTTCTACTCCGACACGCTCTGGGACTGGGACTCGTGGTTCATCAGCGTCGTCATGGGCCAGGTCGAGGTGGAGACCGGACAGCCCGGCCTGTTCGGCGTCTACGAGGAGGGGACGATCCGCAACTTCCTCGACCACATGGACGAGGACGGCGTCATGCCGATCCTGATCAAGCCGGGCGGACCGCTCCTGCACCGCGATCCGGGCCGGGCGGCGGGCTTCACCGAGAACATGCACAAGCCGATCGTCGCCCAGCAGGCGCTGCTGCTGGCTCGTCGGCGCGGGTCGACCGAGTGGCTGAGACCCGAGCGGGAACGGATCGGACGCTTCCTCGAGCGGTACGTGCACTCGCACATGGACCCGGCGACCGGGCTCGCCTACTGGCAGACCGACTTCGCGATCGGCGTCGACAACGATCCGTCCGTGTACTACCGCCCCGACCGCAGCACGGCCTCGGTCTACCTCAACAGCCTGCTCTACCGCGAGATGCTCGCGTTCGGCGCCCTGTGCGAGGACCTCGGGGATGCCGCGGCATCCCTGCACTGGCGCGGACGCGCCGCCGACCTCGCCGATGCCGTCAACGCGCTGCTCTGGGACGAGCGCGACGGCATGTACTACAGCGCCGACCTCCACCTCCGCCCCGTCGACCCCGAGGACTGGCTGCACCGCGGCGCGCCGCGCCGCTGGAACTCGCTGCTGCTGCGCATCGACAACTGGTCGAGCTTCCTTCCCCTCTGGGCGGGCATCGCCCCGCACGACCGCGCGGAGCGCGTGCGCGCGCGGATCGCGGACCGCCGCACGTTCCGCGCCGCCTACGGGGTGCGGACGCTGTCGCGGCTGGAGCAGCAGTACGACCTGAGGGCGTCGAACAACCCCTCGAACTGGCTCGGCCCGGTCTGGGGCATCAGCAACTACCTCGTCTTCCGCGCGCTGGCGCGCTACGGCTTCGACGCGGATGCGGCGGCGCTCGTGGACGAGACGGTCGCCCTGTTCGGGCGCGATCTGGCGGCCTCCGGCGCGCTGCACGAGTACTACCACCCCGACACGGGCGAGCCGATCATGACCAGCGGCTTCCAGAACTGGAACTTCCTCGTGCTCAACATGATGGCGTGGCAGGAGGGACGCCCCGTCGTCGCGGAGTTCTGAGCCGTCGGCGCGGCCCGTCGGTCTCAGCCGCGGCCGAAGCCCTCGGTGCTGGCCCGCACGACCAGGTCCGGCTGGAACATCCGATGCGGGTCCGCGGCCGACCGGCCCGCGATCGCGTCGAAGAGGGCGTCGACGACCGCGATGCCGAAGCCCTCGTGACGGCCCCGGACGCTGGTGAGCGGGATGAGGGACACCTCGGCGAACTCGTTGTCGTCGTAGCCCACGATGGCCGTCTGGCGCGGCACGTCGATGCCGGCCTGCACGAGCACCTGCATCATGCCCAGCGCGAGGAGGTCGTTGACCGCGAAGATGCCGTCGGGGCGGAACGCCTCGGGGCGCGCGACGAGCGCGCGCGCCACTTCGCGGCCGCCGCGCACCGTGCGGTCGGGCATGTCGATCACCTCGACGGTCGCCGCGCCGAAGGTGCGGACGACCTCGGTCGCCCCGGCCAGGCGGTCAGCCACCTGAGGGATGCCGAGGGGGCCTCCCACGAAGGCGATGCGACGGCATCCGACATCGAGCAGGTGCTGCATCGCCTGGCGCCCGCCGGAGACGTCGTCCAGCGACACGGACGGCTGCTCGGAGCTCTCGGCGCGCTGGCCGACGATGACCGACGGGGTGCCGCGTCTGCGCACCTGGGCGAGACGGTCCTCGATCGGCAGGTGCGAGGAAACCAGCAGCCCCTGCACGCGGTGCTGCTCGAACACCTCGAGGTACGCGTCCTCCCGCTCCCGGCTGCGATGCGAGTTGGCGAGGAAGACGGTCACGCCGCGTTCACTGGCTCGACGCTCGACGCTCTCCGCGATCTCGGCGAAGTAGGGGTTGCTCACGTCGGGGGCGATGTAGCCGATCACCTGGCTGACGCCGAGCCGCAGCTGACGGCCCGCGATGCTGGGCACGAAGCCGAGGGAGTCGATGGCGTAGCGGATGCGCTGCGCCTTGTCGTCGGAGACGCGGTCGGGATGGTTCAGGTAGTTGGAGACCGTGCCGACGGCGACGCCGGCGAGAGCGGCGACGTCACGGATGCCGACGCGTACGCCGGGACGGGTCGACGACGACCCGTTATGAGATTGTGACGTTTCAAACTCCACGTCCCCATCTTGCCCCAGTCGGCTCATCCCTGTCACGGATTTCGCTGCTCTGCCGCTCCGCAGGGCCGGGAATCACTGTTGACAGGGGTCGGCGAGCGCCCTAGCATCCACTATTGAAACGTCTCAAAAGAAGAGATGACCACTTTCAAGGAGGAAATGTGTTCACAGCGAAACGGCGGCGCCCGAACAAGCCGCTTCTCAGCGCCGTGGTGCTCCTGGGCGCCAGCGCGCTGGTGCTCACCGGCTGCTCCGGCGGCGGCAGCGGCGGCGGCACGGACAACCCGACGACGTTCGAGTTCCTGAAGAACGCGGAGAACACGACCACCCAGCCCGTGCTCGACGCGCTGGCATCCGGATCGTGCACGGCCGAGAACGACGCCGCTCCCCTGGAGGTCAACTCGGTCCCGCAGGCGGACCTCGACGCACAGGTCCAGCTCCTGGCGACGCAGGACGGCCTGCCCCCCATGTTCTCGGCCGGCGGCAACCCCGCGGAGGGCGCCAAGCTCGCCAAGGCGGGCTACCTCGTCGACTTCGACAAGGCCCTCACCGAGCTCGGCGTGCGCGACAAGGTCGCCGAGGGCGCCGTGTCGACGATCAAGAAGCTCTACGGAGGCTCCTTCAGCTTCCTGCCCTACCAGTACAACATCGAGGGCATCTTCTACAACAAGGAGCTCTTCGAGAAGAACGGCTGGGCGGTGCCCGAGACGTGGGACGACCTGCTGAAGATCGCGGGCGAGGCGAAGAGCGCCGGGCTCACGCCGTTCGCGGCATCGGGCGAGCAGGGCTGGCCGCTGACCCGCCTCATCTCCGGCTACCTGTTCCGCTCCCTCGGCGCCGACGCCCTCCAGGACGTCGCCGACGGCAAGGCCAAGCTCACCGACCCTGAGTACGTCGCCGCCGCGCAGGCCGTCGCCGACCTCGGCGCCGCCGGCTACTTCGGCTCGAACGTGGCCTCTCTCGACTACGACGCCGCGACGAACGAGTTCCTCACCGGCAAGGCCGCGATGATCTACATGGGCAGCTGGCTGCTGGGCAACATCAACAGCGACAGCAACCAGATCGGTGCCGACAACGTGGGCTTCTTCAAGTTCCCGGGCGTCGCCGGGGGCAGCGGCTCGATCGACGAGTACCCCTCCAACGTCGGCCTGCCGGCCACCTTCAACGCCAAGACCTACGCGGCCGACAACAGCGTCGGGGCGTGGCTGAAGTGCATCACGTCGAACTACGGCAACGAGGCGCTCGCGCAGGGCCAGATCACCGGGTTCATCGCGGACAAGAAGGTGGAGCTGCCCGCGATCTCGCAGACGATCGCCGACGAGATCGCCGGCGCCAAGGACAGCGTCCTCTGGTTCGAGGCCCTGTTCAACGCGAAGGCGAGCAACATCTCCTCGACCAACGCCGCCCTGCTGGTGACCGGTCAGCTCTCCGCCGAGCAGTTCATGAAGCTCGTCCAGGACGCGCTCGACGAGGGGTGACCCTCCCCGGGGGGGGGGGGGGGGGGGGGGGGGGGGGGGG
>NZ_JBXAFF010000003.1:8954-186275 GCF_058792815.1 Microbacterium sp. MPR-TSA4 | reverse complement strand
CCCCCCCCCCCCCCCCCCCCCCCCCCCCCCCCCCCCGACCCCCTTCCGCTCCGCACGAAAGCCGCCACCCATGAAGTCCGTCCTCGGCGACCGCAAGGCGATCACGCTGCTGCTTCTTCCCGCGCTCATCGTCTACACCCTGATCATGCTCGTCCCCGTCCTCTGGTCGTTCGGGCTCACGTTCTTCTCCGGCAGTGTGCTGACCGGATTCGAGTGGAACGGCATCGACAACTTCACCCGCCTGCTCTCCGACCCCTACGTCGGCGACGCGCTGGTCTTCACGCTGAAGTACGCCGTGCTGGTGACGATCCTGCAGGTCGTCCTGGGCTACGGCCTCGCGCTGCTGTACCAGTTCGTCCTGCGCCGGTCGTCGGTCCTGGTGCGCACGCTCGTGTTCTTCCCCGTCGTGCTGCCCACCGTCGCGATCGCGATCCTGTACCAGAAGATCTTCCAGTCGGCCCCCAACGACGGTCTCGTCAACGAGCTGCTCGTCAACGTCGGCCTGTCGTCCGTCGACTGGCTGGGCTCGGGCACGACGGCCTTCGTGGTCATCGTCGTGATGGACGTGTGGCGCTCGGTCGGCTTCTACGGGGTGCTCGTCTTCTCCGGCCTGCTCGACATCCCCGACGAGATCGTCGAGTCGGCCCGCATCGACGGCGCCAAGACCTTCTCGCTGTTCCGGCACATCATCCTGCCGATGTCGCTGCCGATCCTGTTCGCCTCGTTCATCTTCAGCATCAACGGCACCATCAAGGTGTTCGACTCGGTCTTCGCCCTCACCGGCGGCGGGCCGGGCAACTCGACCACGCCGCTGACCCTCTACATGTACCGGACCGCGTTCCAGTACAGCGACTTCGGCTACGGGTCGACCATCGCGCTCCTGCTGACCGTGATGTGCCTTCTCGTCACCCTCGCCATCTTCCGCTCGTCGCGCCGCGACAACACCGTCTGAGAGGAGCACCTCATGACCACGACTCTCGACACCATCGCCGTCACGAGCCCCCGTGCCGTCAGGTCGCAGCGACCGACGCCGGCGGGGCGCGCCCTCGCGCTCCTGCGCCGCGTGCCGACCTGGCTGACCATCCTCTTCCTCGTGGTCGTCACGGCCTACCCACTGTTCTGGATGTTCATCAACTCGCTGAAGTCGAACACCGACTTCCTGAACAACCCGTCGTACGCCTTCCCGGAGACGTGGCGCTGGGACAACTACGCGACCGCCTGGCAGACGGGCAACCTCTCGACGACGGTGATGAACTCGATCATCGTGACGCTGCCGTCGCTGCTGCTCATCGTCGTGCTCGGCACCGCGGCCGGCTTCGCGCTCGAGGTCCTCGTCTTCAAGGGACGCGGTGCCGTCCTGCTGCTCTTCCTCGCCGGCATCATGATCCCGGGGCAGATGATCATCCTGCCGCTGTTCAACGCCTTCTTCCAGCTCGGGATCAACGGCTCGCACCTCCCGATGATCCTCATCTACACGGCGGGCGGACTGCCGCTGACGGTGTTCATGATGGCGACCTACTTCCGGGCGATCCCCCGGGAGATCTTCGAGGCGGCGACCATCGACGGCGCCTCGATGGTGCGCGCCTTCTTCTCGATCGGCTTCCCGATGATGCGCAACGCCGTGCTCACGGTCGCGATCGTGCAGTTCTTCCTGATCTGGAACGACCTGCTGATCGCGCTGGTGTTCGGCGGCAAGAAGAGCCTCAACACGATCCAGGTCGGCCTGCTCAACTTCTCCGGCGAGTACGGGGCCATCAACTACGGGCCGCTGTTCGCGGCGATCTGCATCACGGTCGTCGGCATCCTCGTCCTCTACCTCTTCCTCAACCAGCGCATCATGAAGGGCCTCGCGGCCGGCGCGGTCAAGGGATGAGCCGGATGCCGGCGGGTCGCGAGGACGGCACCCGCCGGCATCCTTCAGCGCCAGTCGTGGCGGGCGCGGAAGCCCAGCTCCGCGCGGATCTTCCGGGTCGACAGCAGCGACTCGAACGCGCCGAGGTCCTCCGCGACGGGCACGCCCGGGAACCATCGCGCCGCGACCTCGCGCGAGGGGGTCGACAGCCCCGATTCGGGTGCCGCGACGTTGTACACCTCGAATCCGGGGCGTCCGTGCCCGAGGGCGAGGGCGACGGCCTCGGCCCCGTCGCGGGCATCGACCCACGAGCCGAGCAGATCGCGTCGGTAGTCGTCCTCGCCGGCGCGCGCGAAGGTGGCGTAGCCATCCGGGGCGACGACGTTGGTGAAGCGCAGGGCCGTGATCGAGACGTCCTCGCGCCAGCCGGCGATCTGCGCGGCCAGGGTCTCCTCGACGACCTTGCCGAGGCCGTAGGTGTTGAACGCGCGCGTGTAGCCCTCGTCGACGGGCAGCGCCGGCGGCGCGACGTCGAAGGGGAACCCCGCGGCCGTGATGCTCGAGGCGATGACGATGCGCCGGATGCCGGCGCGGTGCGCCGCGAAGAGCACGTGCGACGACGCCGCCAGGTTGTTCTCGAAGGTGGCGACATCCGGGATCAGCCCGTTCACCGGCACCGCGGCGAGGTGGACGACGGCGTCGAGGCCGTCGTGGCGGGCCGTGACGCCGAGGATCGCGTCGAGCGTCTGTCCGTAGTCGGACAGGTCGACGCGCGTGAACCCGGGACCCGCGGGGCCGGCGAGGTCGAAGCCGACGACGTCGTGCCCGTCGGCGCGCAGCCGCTCGACGGTGGCCCGTCCCAGAGTCCCGCTGCTGCCCGTGACGGCGATGATCATGACCGCTCCTTTTGCTATGGTTTGAAACGTACCAATGCTATTGGTTCGCTCTGCGATTCGCATCGCAATCGACAGACTGAAACGTTTCGAGTTGACTCGACCGCCCAACGAGGGGAATGTGACCAATGACGGCCACCGTGTCCGCACCGCGCTTCGAACACCATCGGGAGGCGCTCGGCATCGGCGAGAGCGCGCCGCGCCTGTCCTGGACGATCGACGACGCGGCCCCCGAGTGGCACCAGAGCGCCTACCGCGTGGAGGCCCGCGACCCGCACGCGGCCGCCGATCCCGCCGAGCGCGCCGCGGAGCGCGCCGAGGTGGCCTCCTCCGCGCAGATCCTCGTCGCGTGGCCGTTCGCCGCCCTGCGGTCGCGCGAGCGCCGTGAGGTGCGCATCAGCGTCCGCGGCCACGACGGCGTCTGGAGCGCGCCGGGCCCGTGGGCGCCCGTCGAGATCGGACTCCTCGACCCGTCCGACTGGGCGGCCGCGCCGGTGGGGGCGCTGTGGAACGAGAACCCGATGAGCGACGAGCGGCGCCCGTCGCTGGTGCGCCGGGAGTTCGACGTCGCGCCCGGCCTGGTGCGCGCCCGGCTGTACGCGAGCGCGCACGGCCTGTTCCAGGCGGAGATCAACGGCGAGCGGGTCGGCGACGACCTGCTCGCCCCCGGCTGGACGGTCTACCGGGAGCGGCTGCGCTACACGACCTACGACGTGACCGGGCTGCTGCAGAGCGGGCGCGCGGCGATCGGAGCCTGGCTCGGCGACGGCTGGTACCGCGGGCGCCTCGGCTGGCGGGGCGGGTTTCGCAACCTCTTCGGCGACGACCTCTCCTTCCTCGCCCAGCTCGAGCTCGTCTACGACGACGGCTCGCGCGTGGTCGTCCCGACCGACACGTCGTGGCGGGCCGCGCCGAGCCCGATCCTGCAGGCGGGGCTCTACGACGGCGAGGTGTACGACGCGCGCGAGGAGCAGCCCGGCTGGTCGCGCCCCGGCTTCGACGACGCGGGCTGGGAGCGGGTGCAGATGCGGCGACGCGACCCCGCGACCCTCGTGGCCCCGACCGGCCCGCCCGTGCGCGTCACCGAGGAGCTCCAGCCCCGCCGTGTGCTCACCTCGCCGTCGGGCAGGCGCATCCTCGACTTCGGGCAGAACCTGGTCGGCGTCGTCCGCCTGCGCGCGACGGCACCCGCCGGCACCACGGTGACCCTGCGCACCGCGGAGGTGCTGCAGGACGGCGAGCTCTACACGCGGCCGCTGCGGGACGCACGCTCCACGGATGCCTACACGTTCGCGGGCCGCCCCGAGGGCGAGACCTGGGAGCCGCGGTTCACGTTCCACGGGTTCCGCTACGTGGAGGTCGACGGCTGGCCGGGCGATCTCGACGCGGATGCCGCCGCCGGCGCGCTGCAGGCGCGCGTGCTGCACACCGACCTGGAGCGCACCGGCTGGTTCTCCTCCTCCGATCCGATGCTCGATCGGCTCCACGAGAACGTCGTATGGGGCATGCGCGGCAACGTCGTCGACGTGCCGACCGACTGCCCGCAGCGCGACGAGCGCCTCGGGTGGACCGGCGACCTCCAGGTGTTCGCCCCGACCGCCTCCTTCCTCTTCGACGTGTCCGGCATGCTCGGTGGCTGGCTGCGCGACCTGGCCCTCGAACAGCTCCCCGACGGGACCGTGCCGTGGTTCGTCCCGGTGATCCCGGCCGACACGATGTGGACGCCGCAGCGGCCCGGAGCGGCCTGGGGCGACGCGGCGACGGTCGTGCCGTGGACGCTGTTCTCGCGGTTCGCCGACCCCGAGATCCTGCGCGCGCAGTTCGACAGCGCGCGCAGGTGGGTGGACCTCCAGGCCGAGATCGCCGGCCCGAGCCGCCTCTGGGACACGGGCTTCCAGCTCGGCGACTGGCTCGACCCGGCCGCACCGCCGCAGGATCCGGCGGATGCCCGCACCGACCGCTACCTCGTCGCGACGGCGTACTTCGCGCTGTCGGCGCGGATCGTCGCGCGGATGGCGGCGGAGCTCGGGCGCGCCGAGGAGGCGGGCGCGTACGGGCGGCTGGCCGACGAGATCGTCGAGGCCTTCGTGGCCGCCTACGTCCGCCCGGACGGCACGATGACCTCCGACGCGCAGACCGCCTACGCGCTCGCCCTGCAGTTCGACCTCCTCCCCGCGCACCTGCGCTCCTCGGCCGCGGACCGCCTCGCACACCTCGTGCGCGAGGCCGGCAACCACATCGCCACCGGGTTCGTGGGCACGCCGCTGGTGTGCGACGCGTTGAGCGCGAACGGTCACCTCGACGCCGCGTACGACCTGCTGCTCGAGCGCGGCTGCCCGTCGTGGCTGTATCAGGTGGAGATGGGCGCCACCACGATCTGGGAGCGGTGGGACGCCATGCTGCCGGACGGATCGGTCAACGCGGGCACGATGACCTCCTTCAACCACTACGCGCTGGGCGCGGTGGCCGACTGGCTGCACCGGACGGTCGCCGGCCTGGCCCCCGACGCGCCGGGTTATCGGCGCATCCGGTTCGCACCCCGTCCGGGAGGCGGACTGACCTCGGCGAGCGCCCGCCATCTCACCCCCTACGGACCCGCGGAGATCTCCTGGGTCAGCGAGGGCGACGACCTGCGCGTGCGGATGCGGGTGCCCGTCGGCGCCGAGGCGATCGTCGACCTGCCGGGTCGGGACCCCGAACGGGTGGGCCACGGCGTGCACGAACGGGTGGTCCGCCGCGCGGTGGAGGTGATCGCGTGAGCGCGCCGCGACGTGTCGCCTTCATCCACACCGGCGCCGTCGTCATCCCGATGGTCGCCGCGGAGGCGGCGACGCTCCTGCCGGGCGTGGAGATCGTCAACTACCTGGACGACCGCATCGTCGCCGACCTCTCGCGCGACGAGGCCCCGTCGGTGCCCGCCCGGATCGCACAGCTCGCCCGCGCCGCGCGCGACGCGGGGGCGGAGGCGGTGATGCTCACCTGCTCGTCCATCTCGACGCTGGCCGCGCCGACGGCGGCAGCGGTCGGCATCCCGGTCCTGCGCATCGACGAGGCCATGGCGGATGCCGCGGTCACGGCGGCGGGCGACGGACGCATCGCGGTCCTCGCGACCCTTCCGACCACCTGCGCGCCGACGGCCGCGCTCCTGCGGGAGCGCGCCGACCGCGCCGGAACGCGGCCGCGCATCGATGCCGAGGTGATCGACGACGCCTTCGCGGCCGTCGCCGGCGGCGATCGCGACCGCCACGACCGTCTCGTCGCCCAGGCCGTGGAGCGGGCGGCCGCGGGCGCCGATGTCGTGGTCCTCGCGCAGGCCTCCATGGCATCGGCCGCGGCGGCGGCCGCATCCACGGTCCCCGTGCTGACCAGCGTCGCCCTCGGCGTCGAGCGGCTCGCGCGGACGCTCGACGCGACCGGAACGGAGGCGCGGGCATGAGCGGCACGCTGACTCCCCTCGGCGCAGCCGATGCGCGCTGGGCCGACGGCTTCTGGGGCCGCATCGCCCGGCGCACGCGCGAGGTGACGGTGCCGACCATGGGCGCCATGCTCGCCGACCCGGCCACGAGCCCGGCCCTCGCGAACTTCGAGGTGGCCGCGGGGCTGCGCCCGGGCCGTCACGAGGGTCCCCCCTTCATGGACGGCGACTTCTACAAGTGGATGGAGGCGGCGATCAGTCGACTGGAGACCGATCCCGATCCGGCTCTCGAGGCCGAGCTGGAGCGCATCGCCCGTCTGATCGCCGCGGTGCAGCGGGAGGACGGCTACGTCCACACGCCGACGGCGATCGCCGCGCGCGACGACGAGCCCGTCTCGGCCCTGGCCGACCGTTTCAACTTCGAGACGTACAACCTCGGCCATCTGATCACCGCTGGTGTGCGCCATCATCGCGTCACCGGATCGCCGACCCTGCTCGAGGTCGCCCGCGGTGCGGCGCGGTTCCTGGAGCACCTCGCGACCGACAAGCCGCGCGAGCTGGCCCGCAGCGCGATCTGCCCCTCGCACTACATGGCCGTCGTCGACCTCTACCGCGCGACCGGCGAGCGCCGCTACCTCACGCTCGCGGAGTCGTTCCTGCGGGTGCGCGACGAGTTCGACGAGGGCGGCGACGACAATCAGGACCGCATCCCCGTGCGCCGCCAGAGCGTCGTGGCCGGGCACGCCGTGCGGGCCAACTACCTCTACGCGGGTCTGGCCGACCTGGTCATCGAGACCGGCGACGAGGAGCTGCACGCCGTGCTGGACACGCTGTGGCGTGATGTCGTGGACACCAAGCTGGCGGTGACCGGCGGCTGCGGGGCGCTCTACGACGGCGCCTCCCCCGACGCCCACCCCTGGCAGGAGGAGATCAGCCGGGTCCACCAGGCCTACGGACGCCCCTACCAGCTGCCGCACACGACCGCCCACAACGAGACGTGCGCGCAGATCGGGATGGTGCTGTGGAGCGAGCGGATGCTGGCGCTGCGCGCCGACGCCCGGTACGCCGACGTCATCGAGACCATCGCGTACAACGCGCTGCTGTCCGGCATCGGTCTGGACGGAGCCACCTACTTCTACACGAACCCCCTGCGACAGGTGCGCGAGCTCCCCTTCCCGCTACGGCGCGCGGGCGACACGGGGCTGCATCCGGTGCCCGCCCCGCCGCCGTCCGACGAACGCCTGCGCGAGCCGTACCTGTCGTGCTTCTGCTGCCCGCCGAACATCGCGCGCACCCTCGCGCAGTTCCACGAGCGGATCGGCTCGGTGTCCGACGACGGGCTGTGGGTGCACCAGTACGGCGGATCGCAGATCCGTCATGCGTTCGGCGACGGGCGGGTCCTGGGCCTGCGTGAGAGCTCCGACTACCCGTGGGACGGGCGCATCGTCTTCACGGTCACCGAGGCGGAGGGCACGGTGCCGCTGCACCTGCGGATCCCCGGGTGGGCGCGGGGGGCGCGGCTCATCGTCGCGGGCGCGGACGTCGAGATCGCGGCGGCCTCGTCGTACGCGCGGGTCGACCGCGCGTGGCACGCCGGCGACGAGATCGTCCTGGACCTCCCGATGCCCGCCCGCCTCCTCCGCGGTCACCGGCTGGCCGAGGAGCTCACGGCGCAGGTCGCCGTCCAGCGCGGGCCCGTCGTGTACTGCGTCGAGAGCCCGGACCTGCCCGCGGGGATCGACCTGGAACGCATCGCCCTGCGTCGCGGCGCCGCGCTGCGCGCCGTGCCGACGCAGATCGCGGGCCGACGCGTCGTCGCCCTGGAGACCGAGGCGGCCGTCCTCCCGCCGACGCCCGCGACGCTGTACGACGAGGTCGACGACGACCCGATCGCGACGGCGACGGTGCGGCTGGTGCCGTACTTCGCGTGGGCCAATCGCGGCCCGTCCGAGATGTCCGTCTGGCTGCCGGTGATCTGGTGAGCGCCGCGACCGACGCGGTCGTCGCGACCTACGTCATCGAGACCGGGCTCGACCTCGAGCGGGCCGCGGAGATCCTCGCCGGCGAGCAGTCGACGGGAACCTTCGTGCGGGTGGAGCGGGAGAGCGACGCGCTGCGGGACCGCTTCGCCGCGCGCGTCGTGGAGATCACCGCGCTGCCCCCGGCGGACTCCTCGCCCCTGCCCGGCGCCGTCGGCGACCTGGGCCACCGCCGGCGCGCCCGCGTGCGCGTGCGGTTCCCCCTCGAGAACTCGGGCCCGTCGATCCCGAACCTGCTCAGCACGGTGGCCGGTAACCTGTTCGAGATCAAGGAGCTGTCCGGCGTGAAGCTGGTCGACCTGGATCTTCCGCCGGCCTTCGCGCAGCGCTACGGGGGTCCGCGCTTCGGCCTCGAGGGCACGCGGCGGCTGATGTCGCGGCCGACCGGCGCGATGATCGGCACGATCGTGAAGCCCTCCATCGGACTCTCGCCCGCGGAGCTGGCCGAGCTCGTCGGCGAGCTCGCGCGCGCCGGCGTCGACTTCATCAAGGACGACGAGCTGCAGGGCAACGCGCCGCACGCCCCGCTCGCGGCGCGCGTCGCGGCGGTGATGCCGGTGCTGGAGAGGCATGCCGACCGCACGGGGGTCAAACCCATGTACGCGTTCAACATCACCGACGACATCGACCGGCTCGAAGCCCATCACGACCTCGTCGTCGCGGCGGGCGGGACGTGCGTCATGGCCGTGATCGCGCACGTCGGCCTGGCCGGCATCGCCCACCTGCGCCGCATCTCGGGCGTGCCGATCCACGGGCACCGGGCCGGGTTCGGCGCGCTGAGCCGCTCGGACCGGCTGGGGATCTCGTTCACGGCGTGGCAGAAGCTCGCGCGGCTGTGCGGCGTCGACCACCTCCACACGAACGGCATCTCCAACAAGTTCTACGAGTCCGACGACGACGTGCTCGCCTCCGTGGCCGCCGTCCGCACGCCCCTGCCGGGCCTGACCTCGACCGTGCCGGTGCTCTCCTCCGGCCAGTGGGGCGGCCTCGCGCACGCCACCTACGCCGCGACCGGCACCGCCGATCTGCTGGTGATGGCCGGCGGCGGCATCCACGGCCACCCGGACGGTGCGGCGGCGGGCGTGACCGCCATGCGCGAGGCGTGGTCGTCCGCCGAACGCGGCGAGAGCGTCGCGCAGGCCCTCGCGGCCTCACCGGCCCTGCGCCGTGCGGCCGAGACGTTCGGACCCGTCCGTGAGTGAGCCGGCGGTCGGGTTCTACGGCGACGACGTCACCGGCAGCGTCGACGCGCTGCTGCAGTTCACCCGCCGCGGGTGGCGCGGACGCCTGTTCACCTCGCTCCCGTCCCCGTCGGCCCTGGCCGACGCGGCGGACGACGGGGACGTCGTCGGCATCGCGGGCATCGCCCGCTCCCTCGGCCCCGCGGCGCTGGAGGCCGAGGTGCGGCCCGCGCTGGCGGCGCTGGCCGCGCTGCGGCCCGCGGTGCTGCAGTACAAGGCCTGCTCCACCGTGGACTCCTCGCCCGAGGTCGGCAGCCTCGGCCGCGTCCTCGAGATCGGGCGCGACCTCACCGGCGCCCGCCCCGTGCCGCTCCTGTTCGCCCAGCCCGACTTCGGCCGCTACACCGTGTTCGGCCACCACTTCGCGGCCGATGACGGCGTCGTGTACCGCCTCGACCGGCAGCCGACGATGTCCCGGCATCCGTCGACCCCGATGTCGGAGTCCGACATCGCGCGCCACCTCGGCGCGCAGACCGCGCTCGCCCTCACCGGCATCCCCCTGACCAGCTATACGGATGCCGCGGACCTCGCCCGCCGCATCGAGGCGTGCGGCGCCGACGCCGTCGTGCTCGACGCGCTCGACGCGCACCACCTGCGCCTCATCGGCGAGGCGATCGGCCGGCTCGCCCCGACCGCGTTCGTCGTCGGCTCGGGCGGTCTGAGCGCGGCGATCGCCGATGCCGCACCGCGCCGGCCGGCACCGGCCGCCGTGGCCGCCGCGAGCGGACCGGTCCTGGTCGTCTCGGGCAGTCGGTCGCCGCGGACGCGACGGCAGACGGCGGCGGCCGCGGATGCCGGGTGGCTCGTCGCGCCGCTTCCGCGGGACGACCGCGAGGCCGCACCCGCCCGCGACGCCCTGCGCGCCGGGCGCAGCGTCGTGCTCGCGTCGGATCTCGGGCCGGACGACGACGGCGCGCTGGACGGGCTCACCCGGCGCGCGGCGCGTGTCGTGCGCACCGCGGTGGCGGCCGGCGAGACGCGCCGGGTGATCGTCTGCGGAGGCGACTCGTCGAGTCGCGTCGTGCGCCTCCTCGGCATCCGGGCGCTGTCGATCGCCGCCAACCCCTGGGGCAACGTCGCGCTCCTGCGCGCGCACGCCGACGGCCCGCTCGACGGGGTCGAACTGCTGCTCAAGGGCGGCCAGGTCGGAGATGACGACCTGTTCGAGAGGGTGCGGACGGGCGGGGCGCCCTGACCGCGCGCGTCACGCCTGCGTCGACGCGCGCACCACGAGCTCGGGACTGAAGCGGACGTGGCGGGCGGGCGATCCGGGAGCCGCGGCGGCCTCGCGCAGCAGGTCGACGGCGGTCGCACCGATCTCCCGCGCCGGCTGGCGGATGGAGCTGAGGGGGACGACGGCCGCCTGCGCGAAGTCGATGTCGTCGTAGCCGATGATGGCCAGATCCTGCGGCACACGGATGTCGCCCAGGATGGCGGCCCCCTGGAGCACGCCGACGGCGAGGAGGTCGTTGGCGCAGAAGACGGCGTCGGGTCGGTCGGCGGGCGCGCGCAGCGCCAGCTGCTCGCCCACCGCGCGGCCGGCGAGCACCGTCAGCGCCGTCGTCTCGATGACCTCGAGCGCGGCATCCGGCGCCGTCTCGAGCGCGCGGCGCGCGCCGGCGAGACGATCGGACACCTGACGGATCGTCAGCGGTCCCGCCACGAAGGCGATGCGGCGCCGTCCGCGGGCGAGGAGATGCTCGACCGCCGCGTACCCGCCCTGCACGTCATCGACCGCGACGGAGGGGATCTGCTCGCCCGGGATGTCGCCGTCGACCAAGACGAGGGGGATGCCGGCCAGCGCCAGCCGTCGCAGCGGCGCGGGGTCCAGGTCGCGCGGCGTGAGCAGCACGCCGTGCACGCGCTGCTCGCGGAAGAGGTCGAGGTAGGCGCTCTCGCGCTGCGCGTTCTGGTCGCTGTAGCCGAGCAGCACCGCCAGTCCGTCGCGCGCGGCGCGCTCCTCCGCGCCGCGCGCGACCTCGGCGAAGAACGGGTTGGCGGTGTCGAGCACGACCAGGCCGATGGAGCGGCTGCGCCCGGCGCGCAGCTGCCGGGCGGCGTCGTTGCGGACGAACCCGAGGCTCTCGATGGCCCGGTGCACGCGCGCGACGGTCTCGGGGGCGACTTTCTCGGGCCGGTTCAGCACGTTCGACACCGTGCCCACCGACACCGCCGCCGCCGCGGCGACGTCTTTGACACTGGCGCTCATCCACGCTCCTCCGAGGTCGTCGTCGCCGCTTGACGAATCGTTTCAACCACACTACTCTTTGAAACGATTCACAGCAGAGATCCGCGGAGGCGCGGATCCGACACCGAAAGCGCGAGAGTATGACGACGCTGTCAGCCGAGAACCTGTCCACGCTCCAGGCCCAGGGGATCGAACTGCCCTCGTGGGCGTTCGGCAACTCCGGCACCCGCTTCCGGGTCTTCCCCACTCCCGGCGCGCCCCGCGACCCGTTCGAGAAGATCGCCGACGCCGCCCAGGTGCACCGCCACACGGCGCTCGCCCCGACCGTGGCGCTGCACATCCCGTGGGACGCGGTCGACGACTACGCGGCGCTGCGCCGCCACGCCGAAGACCTCGGCGTGGCGCTGGGCACCGTCAACTCGAACACGTTCCAGGACGAGGACTACAAGTTCGGCGCGCTCACCCACCACGACGACCGCATCCGACGCAAGGCGATCGACCACCACCTCGCCTGCATCGACATCATGGATGCGACCGGCTCGCGCGACCTGAAGATCTGGCTCGCCGAGGGCTCCAACTACCCCGGCCAGAACGACATGCGCGCGCGTCAGGACCGCCTGCACGACTCGCTCTCCCGGATCTACGCGCGGCTCGGCGACACGCAGCGGCTCGTGCTGGAGTACAAGTTCTTCGAGCCGGCGTTCTACCACACCGACGTCCCCGACTGGGGGACGTCCTACGTGCAGGTGGCCGCGCTCGGCGAGAAGGCGATGGTGTGCCTGGACACCGGCCACCACGCGCCCGGGACGAACATCGAGTTCATCGTCATGCAGCTGCTGCGACTGGGGCGCCTGGGCTCCTTCGACTTCAACAGCCGCTTCTACGCGGACGATGACCTCATCGTCGGCGCCGCCGATCCCTTCCAGCTGTTCCGGATCCTCGTGGAGGTCGTCCGCGGCGGCGGGCTGAACAACCCGGACGTCGCCTTCATGCTCGATCAGTGCCACAACATCGAGGACAAGATCCCCGGCCAGATCCGCTCCGTGCTCAACGTGCAGGAGATGACCGCGCGGGCGCTGCTGCTCGATCGTGACGCGCTGGCCGCCGCCCAGGAGGAGAACGACGTGCTGGCGGCCAACGCGATCCTCATGGACGCCTTCCAGACCGACGTCCGGCCGCAGCTGGCGACCTGGCGGGAGAGCCGCGGGCTGCCCGCGGATCCGATGGCCGCCTACCTCGCCTCCGGCTACGCCCGCACCATCGCCGACGAGCGCGTCGGCGGCGTCCAGGCGGGATGGGGTGCCTGAGATGACGAACCCCACCGCCGCCGCGCTCATCGCGCGCAGCAACCGCCTGGGCTCCGACCCGAAGAACACCAACTACGCCGGCGGGAACACGTCGGCCAAGGGCGAGGACATCGACCCCGTCACCGGCGCGCCGGTCGAGCTGCTGTGGGTCAAGGGCTCGGGCGGCGACCTGGGGACCCTCGCGCCCGAGGGCCTGGCCGTGCTGCGGCGGGACCGTCTGCGCGCGCTGGTCGACATCTATCCCGGAGTCGACCGCGAAGACGAGATGGTGGCCGCCTTCGACTACTGCCTCCACGGCAAGGGCGGCGCGGCGCCGTCGATCGACACCGCGATGCACGCCCTCGTGGATGCCGCACACGTCGACCATCTGCACCCCGACTCGGGCATCGCGATCGCGACGGCGGCCGACGGGCCCGAGCTGACGCGGACGATCTTCGGCGACCGCGTCGTCTGGGTGCCCTGGCGGCGCCCCGGCTTCCAGCTCGGACTCGACATCGCGGCGATCGCCGCAGAGAACCCGCAGGCGATCGGCACGATCCTCGGCGGGCACGGCATCACGGCGTGGGGCGACACCTCCGACGATGCCGAGCGCAACTCGTCGTGGATCATCGACACCGCGGCCGCCTACCTGGCCGAGCACGGCGACCCCGCGCCGTTCGGGGCCGTCCGCGCGGGATTCGACGCGCTCCCCGCCGCCGAGCGGCGCGTCCGGGCGGCGGCGCTGGCACCCACGATCCGCGGGCTCGTCTCCACCGATCGCCCCCTGCTCGGACACTTCACCGACTCCCCGGTCGTGCTCGACTTCCTGGCCTCGCAGAAGGCGCCCGCCCTGGCGGCGCTCGGCACGAGCTGCCCCGACCACTTCCTGCGCACCAAGGTGAAGCCGCTGCTGCTCGACCTGCCTGCGACGGCGTCGGTCGACCAGCAGCTGGCCCGGCTGCGGGAGCTGCACGCCCAGTACCGCGCCGACTACCGCGACTACTACGAGAGGCACGCGACGGCCGACAGCCCGGCGATGCGCGGCGCCGATCCCCTGATCGTGCTCGTGCCGGGCGTCGGCATGTTCTCCTACGGCGCCGACAAGCAGACCGCGCGCGTGGCGGGCGAGTTCTACGTCAACGCGATCAACGTCATGCGCGGAGCGGAGGCGGTGTCGACGTACACGCCGATCTCGGATGCGGAGAAGTTCCGCATCGAGTACTGGGCGCTCGAGGAGGCGAAGCTGCAGCGCCGCCCCGCGCCGAAGAGCCACCAGGGCCGCATCGCGCTCGTGACCGGCGCCGCGAGCGGCATCGGCAAGGCCACCGCGGCCCGCCTCGCGGCGGCCGGCGCCTGCATCGTGGTGGCCGACCTCGACCTCGAGAAGGCCCGGGCGGCCGCCGCCGAGCTCGGGGGCGCCGACGTCGCCGTCGGGGTCGCCGTGAACGTGGCCGACGGCGAGGCCGTGCGGGCCGCCGTGGCCGACGCCGTGCTCGCGTTCGGGGGCCTGGACCTCGTCGTCAACAACGCGGGACTGTCGCTGTCGAAGCCGCTGCTGGAGACGACGGAGGCCGATTGGGACCTCCAGCACGACGTCATGGCGAAGGGCTCGTTCCTGGTGTCGCAGGCCGCAGCATCCGTGCTCATCGCCCAGGGCCTCGGCGGCGACATCGTCTACATCTCGTCGAAGAACAGCGTCTTCGCCGGCCCCAACAACGTCGCGTACTCGGCGACGAAGGCCGATCAGGCCCATCAGGTGCGCCTGCTCGCCGTCGAGCTGGGCGCGCACGGCGTGCGGGTCAACGGCATCAACCCCGACGGCGTGGTGCGCGGCTCGGGGATCTTCGCCTCGGGGTGGGGCGCGAACCGCGCCGCGACCTACGGCGTGAAGGAGGAGGAGCTCGGGCAGTTCTACGCCGCCCGCACGATCCTCGGTCGCGAGGTCGTCCCCGAGAACGTCGCCGACGCCGTCGCGGTGCTGACCGGGCCCGACCTCAGCCGCACCACGGGACTGCACATCCCGGTCGACTCCGGCGTCGCCGCCGCGTTCCTGCGATGACCGCGGCGGTCGCGGCCGTCGACCTGGGCGCGACGAGCGGCCGCGTCATCCTCGGGCACGTCGGCCGGGGCACGCTGGAGACCACGACGATCGCGCGCTTCGAGAATGCCCCGCTGCGCCTGGGCGACGGCCTGCACGGCGACATCCCCGGCCTGTACGCCGCGGCGCTGCGGGGCCTGCGCGACGCGTTCCGCGCCGAGCCCGCGATCGCGAGCATCGGCGTCGACTCCTGGGCCGTCGACTACGGGCTGCTGCGGGACGGGCGCCTGCTCGGCCTCCCGTTCCACTATCGCGACGCGCGCACGGAGCGCGGTGTCGGGAGCGCGCACGCGCGCGTGCCGTACCCCGAGCTGTTCGCCCGCAACGGCCTGCAGTTCCTGCCCTTCACGACGCTCTACCAGCTCGCCGCCGAGCCGCCCGAGGTGCTCGCGATCGCCGACACGGCGCTGCTCGTCCCCGACCTGATCGCGTACTGGCTCACCGGCCGGGCCCGGGCCGAGCTCACCAACGCGTCCACGACGGGGCTGCTGAACGCGCGCACCCGCCGCTGGGACGACGAGCTCGCCGCGCGGCTCGGCGTGCCGCGGTCGCTGCTTCCCGAGCTGATCGCGCCCGGCGAGCGGGTCGGCGCGCTCCTGCCGCACGTCGCGGCGGCGCTGGGCGGGACGGCCCCGGTCACGGCGGTCGGCTCGCACGACACGGCCTCCGCCGTGGTGGCCGTGCCGATGCGGGCGGACGCGGCCGCCTACATCTCCTGCGGAACGTGGGGCCTGGTCGGCGTCGAGGTGGAGCATCCGGTGCTGGACGACGCCGTCGCGGCCGCGCACGTCACCAACGAGGGCGGGGTCGACGGGCGGGTGCGTCTGCTGCACAACGTGATGGGCCTGTGGATCCTGACGGAGGCGGTGCGCGGCTGGTCCGCCGACGGTGCCGGCGCCGAGCTGTCGGAGCTGCTCGCGGCGGCCGCGCTCGTCCCGGCATCCGCCGTGCCCGTGTTCGACGTCGACGATCCGCGCTTCCTGCCGCCCGGCGACATGACGGCCCGCATCGACGCCTGGTGCGCCGAGCACGACGTCGCGCCGCCGCGCTCCCGCGCCGCCTATGTGCGGGCGATCGTGGAGTCGCTCGCCCAGGCCTTCGCCGACGCCGTCGTCACGACGAGCCGGCTGGGGGGTGTCGCCGTGCGCACGATCCACCTCGTGGGCGGTGGGGCCCGCAACGAGCTGCTCTGCCAGCGCACCGCAGACCGCTCCGGGATGCCGGTGCTCGCGGGCCCCGTCGAGGCGACCGCGCTGGGCAACGTGCTGGTGCAGGCACGCGCCGCGGGCGTCGTCAGCGGCTCGCTCGACGCGCTGCGCGACCTGGTCGCGCAGACGCACGCACCGCGTCGCTACCTGCCGCAGACGTGATCGCGGGGCGCGTCGTCAGTGCAGCGACGCGTCGGCGTCGGTGCGCGTCCACTCGGCGAACACGACCTCGAGCCCGGCGCGCATCGGCGCACACACGAACGGGCCGGCCTGGGCGGCGAGCTCGCCCGCGAACGGCGCGACGCGCACGAGACGCAGCGGCTCGGTGTCGATGCCGGCGCGCACCGTCAGCGCGTCGGGTCCGCGGCTGACCCGCACGCGGAGTCGGCGGCCGGCCCACTCCGGCACCGCGCCGACCGACCAGTCGGACATGACGTCGGTGACGACCGCGCCCACGCCGAGCACCCCGTCCGCGTTCTCGACGCCGGCCTTCATCCACCGCTCGTCGTCGGCGCGCACGAACAGGCCCGCCTGATCGAACTGCGCCGTGAAGTCGGCGATGAAGACGACCTCCATCGCGGTGCCGACCTCGAACGGGGCCAGCAGCGCGTGCTCGGTGTCGTGGATGAAGCCGTAGGCCGTGCGGCGCCAGGCGTCGCTGCCCTCGACCGCGACGACGGCCAGCCCGTCCTCGCGCACCGCCGCCGCCGCGGGCGGTGTGGTCCAGGAGCCGGCGCTCCAGTCGATGCGTTCGCTCATGCGTCCATCCTTCCGTGCGCGCCGGCGAGCGCGGGCTCCTGCGCCGGGATGCTGCGCGTCTCGACACCGCGGGGCGCCACGCGCAGCGCGCCGAGCTCGGGATCGTCCACGACGACCTCGTCGTCGGTGCGGTTGATGACGAAGACATGGCGACGCGCGGCGTCGACGCGGACGATGACCTCGAGACGGCCGTCGGCGGCGAGGGGGTCACCGGCCAGCGCGCCGATGTCGCCCGCGAGGCGCTCCAGCACCGCGCGCGCCCCGTCACGGCCGGTGTCGGCGGAGACGTATGTGGCCGACCCGGCGCCGACGCGGCGACGCGTGACCGCCGGCATCCCGGCCAGATCGCCCGCGGCGTAGGTGTCGAGCACCTCGACATCGTCGGCGACGTGGCTGATCCGCTCGCTCCAGTGCGTCGCGACGGCCCCGGAGGCCAGTCGCGCCGTCTCGTCGGCCAGAAGCGGGACGAACTCCTCGACGGTGACGCCGAGCACCTCCCGCAGCGCCCCGGGGTAGCCGCCGAGCCACACCCGGTCGTGCTCGTCGACGATGCCGGAGAAGGCGGTGGTCACGAGGTGGCGCCCGCTTCGCACCACGTGCTCGAGCCGTGTCCGCAGGGCGTCGGGCACGACGTGCAGCATCGGGGCGACGACGACGTCGTAGCCGTCGAGGGACGCCGCGACGGGGACGACGTCGGCGCGGACGCCGAGATCGAGCAGCGCCCGGTACCAGGCGAGGGTCTCGTCGTCGTAGCGCAGCGCGTCGGAGGGGTGGGAGTCGCGGCCGCTGACCCACCAGGACTCGTAGTCGAAGACCAGCGCGACGCGCGCGCGCTCGCGGTGCGAGCCCGTGACGGCGCCGAGCTCCCCCAGTCGCGCGCCGAGGGTGGCGACGTCGCGGAACACGCGGCTGTGCTCGCCGGCGTGCGGCACCATCCCCGAGTGGAAGCGCTCGCCTCCGGCGCGCGACTGGCGCCACTGGAAGAAGCAGACGGCATCCGCGCCGTGCCCGACGTGGGTGAGGGCGTCGCGCATCAGCTCCCCCGGGCGCTTCGGCGGGTTCACCTCGCGCCAGTTGACGGCGCTGGGGGCGTGCTCCATGAGGAACCAGGGGCGTCCCTCGGCGATGTTGCCCGTGAGGTTGGCCCAGAAGGAGACGTCGTCGCGGCCCAGCTCACCCGGGCGCAGGTAGTGGTCGTTCGAGATGAAGTCGACGTCGCCCGCCCACGTCGGGTAGTCGATGTCGCGGACGTTCTGGGCGACCATGAAGTTGGTCGTGAAGGGGATGTCGGGGGTGAGCTCGGCCAGCACGGCGGCCTCCGCCCGCAGGTGGTCGCGCACGGCGTCCGAGGAGAAGCGCTCGAAGTCGAGGCGCTGGCCGGGGTTGCGGTGGGTGGGCGCCGTGCGCGGCGGCAGGATCTGCTCCCACTCCGTGTAGTGCTGCGACCAGAAGGCGGTGCCCCACGCCTCGTTGAGGGCGTCGAGGGTGCCGTACCGGTCGCGCAGCCAGGTGCGGAAGGCGGCCGCGGCGTCGTCGGAGTAGTCGTAGAGGTTGTGGCAGCCGAGCTCGTTGGAGATGTGCCACGCGACGATCGCGGGATGGTCGCGATAGCGCTCGGCGAGGGCCCGCACGAGTCGCAGCGCGTGCGTGCGGAAGACGGGCGAGGTCGGCCGCCAGTGCTGCCGGGCGCCGGGCCACAGCACGGTGCCGTCCTCGGCCTGGGGCAGGATCTCGGGGTAACGCTGCGAGAGCCACGCGGGCGGGGATGCCGTGGCGGTGGCGAGGTCGACGTCGATCCCGTTCTCGTGGAGCAGGTCGATGACCTCGTCGAGCCAGCCGAAGTCGAACTCGCCGGGACGCGGCTCCAGCAGCGCCCACGAGAAGATCGCGAGAGAGACGATGTTCACGCCGGCCTCGCGCATGAGGCGCATGTCCTCCGCCCAGACGTCGCGCGACCACTGCTCGGGGTTGTAGTCCGCGCCGTAGCGCATGCGTCCTGCCCCCGCTGCTCCGTCTCGAACCCAGCGATACTCCCGCGCGTGCGTTGCCATGTCGGCATCCTATAACGAATATCGTGCACATGCACGGTTTTTTCCGAGAGCCGCGCGGTACGCTCTGATGCCATGGCCACCTCGTCGCCCGCTCGCCGCGGGCCGTACGCGAAGTCGGCGGAGCGGCGGTCCGAGATCATCGCGTCGGCGACCGCCATCTTCAGCGCGCACGGCTACCGCGGCGGGTCACTGCGGCAGATCGCCGCCGAGCTCGGCCTCAGCCTCACCACGGTGATGCACCACTTCCCCACCAAGGTCTCACTGCTGGCCGCGGTGCTCGAGCAGGAGGACGCCGCCGACGCCGACTTCCCCGAGCGTGCACGGCGCGACGGCCTGCTCCCGGCCGTGCTCGGCGTCGTCCGGCGCAACCTCGGCCGCCGCGAGCTCGTGCGCATGTTCTCGATCGTCTCCGCCGAGGCGACCTACCCGGGGCACGAGGCGCACGAGTGGCTCCAGCGCCGCTACGCGTCCGTCATCACGGACTACGCCGGGCTGATCGCCCACGACCGCGCCCGCGGGCGGATCGCGCCGATCCACGACGACGACACGGCCCTGGCGGGCCTCATCGTCACGGGATGGGAGGGGATCCAGATCCGCTGGCTCGCCGACGACGCCGATCCCGTCGCCGCGATGGAGCTCCTGCTGACCTCGCTCCTGCGCCCGCGCACGGCATAATGGGACAGGCGTGCCGCCAGGCGCGTCGACACCCAGGATCGAGGTCCCATGCCCTACCGCAATCAAGCGACGGTCGAAGCATGGGTGCGCGAGTACCTCGCGGGCCACCCGGCGGCCGAGTCGTCGATCTCCGTCCTCGAGAAGGACTACACCCCCGGCCCCGATTCGGGCCTCGTCGTCGTCGCCCTGAGCAACGCCTCCACCGTCACCTACATCCAGCCCGTCGTCCACGACGAGGGCCCGCGATGGGTGGTCACGTTCGAGGCGCGGGCCGACAGCTTCGACCTGGATGCCGCGGGCGTCGCACGCCTGTCCGCCGATCTCGCCGCCGTCGCCGAGCTGTGCGGCTTCCTGCAGGAGCGCACCGAGAAGGCCATCGCCGAGACCGCGAGCGCCTCCTAGCGCCGGCCGTCCCGCGCGCTCACACCAGCGGTGTCGTGAGCACCGCGGTCGCGAGGGCGCCCAGCGCCACCACCCCGCTGATCGCGGCGGCGGTCTGCCACAGCGCCTGCGCGCGGGGCGACGGCTCGGGTGACGGGAGCAGGGGGCGCGCCTCGTGGGCGCCGCCGACGGCGCGCTGCGCCTCCCCGAGCGACGCGTAGCGCCCGACGGGGGTGGAGCGGAAGTCGAACCCCACGAAGTGACCGTCGGGCGTGCACTCGACGCATCCGACGTAGTCGCCGACGCGGGAGGCGACGTAGAAGCCGTCGCTGACGGCCGCCCAGGTCACGCGGCCGGTGGGCGCCGACGCGAGGGCGAGCACGCTCATGCGACGGCCGCCAGTTCGGCACGCGAGGGCACGGCCTCGGCGGCCAGCTCGACGACGATGCCCGCCGCGGAGGCGGCGGCCTGGGCCAGCTCGTTGACGCGGGCCGGCTCGAGGCGGATCGGCTCCGCCGCATCGAACTCGAAGCGCAGCGGGATGGCGCAGTGCACCCAGAGGGCGCTGCGGCCACGCGTCGGCGACGAGAAGGTGAGGCTGAAGCCCTCGGAACGACGCAGCTTCGTCATCGCCACCATCCTCAGGTGAGCCAGGTCGGTGTCGTCGACCTCGATCGCGTCGCTGGTGTTGCCGTAGTACAAGCGTCCCATCGTGACTCCCTCATTCGGTCTGCGTCGGCTCATTCGGTGCGCGTCGGGCTCGGCCTCGCCGCAGCGGTGGATCTGTCGTGAAGTAGGTTATTCCGTGAATAAGTAGTTAGTCAAGCGAGATATATCATGAGCTATATTGGTGTCACCGAACCCTTTACGGGCGCCGACTCTGAGTGGAGGTGAGTGCGGTGACGACCACACACACATCCGGCACGACCGATGTCCTGGATGCGCTCGCGCGCTTCCGGGCCGCGGGCGCGCAGATGCATCAGCGCGTCCGGGCCAACGCCGCACTGGGCGAGAACGAACTGCGCATCCTTCAGTACGTCCTCGCCTGCGACCGCGACGGCCTGGACGTCAAACCGAGCGAGATCTCCCGCCACCTCGGCATCAGCTCGGCATCCACGACCGCCTTGCTGGACCGCCTGGAGCGCCTCGGCAGCGTGCAGCGCGTGAACCACCCCACCGACCGTCGCAGCATCCTCATCGCGCCGACCGAACGGGCCGCGGCGGAGGTCGCCGACCTCGTCGACGCCTTCGAGAACCGCGTGGCCGCGGCCATCCGCAGGCTCGACCCGTCGGGGCGGGCCGCCGTGCTGAGCTTCCTGGACGCCGCGACCGGCGCCGCCGACGAGATCGCCGGATCGGTCGTCTCGCGCGACTACGCGTCGATGTGATCCACGGCCACGCGCATCGCATCCAGGAACCGGATGACGGTGTCGCGCTGGTCCTCGTCCATCTCGCGCACGACCGCCATCATGCGCTCGTGCATCGCCGACAGGGTGTGACGCACCTCGAGGTCTGACTTCTCGCTCGACGCGATCAGCACACTGCGCCGGTCCCCCGGGTTCGGCGTGCGCGTGATGTGCCCCGACCTCTCCAGGCGATCCAGCAGCGCCGTCGTGGATGCCGAGGTGATGCCGAGATATCTGCTCAGCGTCACCGGGGTCACCGGCTCGCCCCGCAGTCGCGCCCGGGCGAGGAAGCGCAGGACGAGCAGCTCGTTCTCGCCCATGTCCATCGACTGCTGCGTCCGTCGACGCATCGCGACCTCGGCCGCCCGGTAGGAGCGCATGGCCTCCATGACCGACGTCGACCGCGCATCGTCGTCCACGTACCAGTAGGACGCGGGCTGATCGGGCGTCGTGCTCATCGCATCATTGTGCCCCACGCGCGCCGCGCCGTCCCAGAACGGCGCCGACGGTGGACATTCGGCGGCGCAGGCGCTATGTTCCTGATCGGGTTACTGATTGATAACCGAAATGAGGATGCCGTGTCGACGACGACCACGGACGGGTATCGCGCCCTCGTCGCGGAGCTGAGGGCGAAGCGGGAGGCCGCGGCCCTCGGCGGCCCCGAACCGTCGCGGCGCCGGCACACCGCGCGCGGCAAGCTGCTGGCGCGCGACCGGATCGATCTGCTGCTCGACCGCGGCAGCCCCTTCCTCGAGCTCGCCCCTCTCGCCGCCGACGGCCTCTACGACGGCGAGGCGCCCGCGGCCGGGGTCGTCGCGGGGATCGGGCTCGTGCACGGTCGGCACGTCATGGTCGTCGCCAACGACGCGACCGTCAAGGGCGGCACGTACTACCCGATGACCGTGAAGAAGCACCTGCGCGCGCAGGAGGTCGCCGCGGAGAACCGCCTGCCGTGCATCTGCCTCGTCGACTCGGGCGGCGCCTTCCTCCCCCTCCAGGACGAGGTGTTCCCCGACCGCGACCACTTCGGACGCATCTTCTACAATCAGGCCCGGATGTCGCGGGACGGCATCGCGCAGATCGCGGCCGTCCTGGGCTCCTCGACCGCCGGCGGCGCGTACGTCCCGGCGATGAGCGATCAGACCGTGATCGTCCGCGATCAGGGGACGATCTTCCTCGGCGGCCCGCCGCTCGTGAAGGCCGCGACCGGCGAGGTGGTCAGCGCCGAAGAGCTCGGCGGCGGCGTCACGCACTCGCGCATCTCCGGCGTCACCGACCACCTGGCCGCCGACGACGCGGAGGCGCTGCGCATCGTCCGCGAGATCGTCGCGACGGTGCCCGAGCCGGCACCGCTGCCGTATCGGCTCGGGCCCGCGGACCCGCCGCTGCACGACCCGGACTCGCTGTACGACGTCGTCCCGGTCGAGCTGACCACGCCCTACGACGCCCGCGAGATCATCGTCCGCCTCGTCGACGGCAGTCGCTTCAGCGAGTTCAAGCGCGAGTACGGCGAGACGCTCGTCACCGGCTTCGCGCACCTCCACGGCCACCCCGTCGGCATCGTCGCGAACAACGGCGTGCTCTTCGGCGAGTCGGCGCTCAAGGGCGCGCACTTCGTCGAGCTGTGCGACCAGCGCGGCATCCCGCTGCTGTTCCTGCAGAACATCACGGGCTTCATGGTCGGCCGCGAGTACGAGCACGGCGGCATCGCGAAGCACGGCGCGAAGATGGTCAACGCCGTCGCGTGCGCGCGGGTGCCCAAGCTCACGGTCGTCGTGGGCGGCTCGTTCGGCGCCGGCACCTACTCGATGTGCGGGCGCGCCTACTCGCCCCGGTTCCTCTGGCTCTGGCCCGGCGCGCGGGTGTCGGTCATGGGCGGGCCGCAGGCGGCGTCCGTCCTGTCCACGGTGCGCGGCGAGCAGCTCGACGCCGCCGGCACCCCCTGGACCACCGCCGAGAAGGAGGCGTTCGAGGCGCCGATCCGTGCGCAGTACGAGCACCAGGGCAGCCCCTACTACTCCACCGCGCGCCTCTGGGACGACGGGGTGATCGAGCCCGCGCAGACCCGCGACGTGCTGGGGCTCGCCCTCGACGTCGTCGCCCGCGCCCCGATGCCCGACGCCGGCTACGGCATCTTCCGGATGTGATCGCATGAGCGCCCTCCGCACCGTCCTCATCGCCAACCGCGGCGAGATCGCCGTCCGCATCATCCGGACACTGCGCACGCTCGGCATCCGCTCGGTCGCCGTCTACAGCGACGCCGACGCCGACGCGCTCCACGTGCGCCTGGCCGACGAGGCGGTGCGGCTGGGGCCCGCCGCCGCCGCGCAGAGCTACCTGTCGATCGAACGCGTGGTGGATGCCGCGCTCGCCACCGGTGCCGAGGCGATCCATCCGGGGTTCGGCTTCCTCGCCGAGAACGCCGCCTTCGCACGGGCCTGCGCCGACGCGGGCCTCGTCTTCATCGGCCCGTCGCCCGAGGCGATCGAGGTCATGGGCGACAAGATCTCCGCCAAACGCACCGTCGCCGCGCGCGGCGTGCCCACCGTCCCCGGCATCGCCCGCGCGGGCCTCACCGACGCGGAGCTGATCGCGGGGGCGGCGGAGGTCGGCTTCCCGGTGCTGATCAAGCCGTCCGCGGGCGGCGGCGGCAAGGGCATGCACGTCGTCACGGAGGCCGCGGGGCTTCCGGCCGCGGTCGCCGCCGCCCGCCGGGAGGCCGCGGCATCCTTCGGCGACGACACGCTGTTCCTGGAGCGCTACGTCACCGCACCGCGCCACATCGAGGTGCAGATCCTCGCCGATGCGCACGGCACGGTGGTGCACCTCGGCGAGCGCGAGTGCTCGCTGCAACGGCGCCACCAGAAGGTCGTCGAGGAGGCGCCCTCCCCTCTGCTCGACGCCGCGACCCGCGCGCGCATCGGCGCGGCCGCGTGCGAGACGGCGAGGAGCGTCGGCTACGTCGGGGCGGGCACGGTCGAGTTCATCGTGCCGGGCGACCGGCCCGACACGTTCTTCTTCATGGAGATGAACACCCGTCTGCAGGTGGAGCATCCCGTCACCGAGATGGTCACGGGCCGCGACCTCGTCGAGCTGCAGCTGCGGATCGCCGCCGGGGAGCCGCTGCCGTTCGCCCAAGAGGACGTGCGCCTGGACGGGCACGCGATCGAGGTGCGCGTCTACGCGGAGGACCCGCGCGCCGGGTTCCTGCCCACCGGCGGTCCGGTCACGCGCGTCGTCCACCCGTCGGGGGCCGGGGTGCGGGTCGACACGGCGCTCGAGGACGGCCTCGTCGTCTCGACCGACTACGACCCGATGCTGGCGAAGCTCATCGCGTGGGGCCCCGACCGGGAGGAGGCGCGCCGGCGCCTCGTGCGCGCGATCGACGGGACGGCGATCTTCGGCTTCGAGACGAACCTCACGTTCCTCCGCCTGCTGCTGGAGCGCCCCGAGGTGGTCGCCGGCGCGCTCGACACCGGCCTGATCGCCCGCGTCTTCGACGAGCTGCCCTTCCCCGACGTCACGGAGCGCACCTTCGCGGAGGCGGCGCTCGTGATGCACGCGGCGTCGGCGACCCGGGACCCCGACGCGACCGTGAGCGGCCCCTGGAGCCGCGCCGACGGCTGGCGTCTCGGCGCGGCGGCGGCCCCGAGCGTGTACGACCTCGTGTCCGCCGACGCCGAGGCCCGCGTGCGGGTGTGGTCCACGCCGCTGCGCGTCGCCGTCGGCGATGCGGCGCCGGTCGCGGCATCCGTGCGGCCGCATGGCGCCGACGGCGGGTCGGCCACGGTCGTCATCGACGGTCGCGGTCGCACCTTCCCGGTCGCCGCCGCCCCCGCGGGGCTGTGGCTGCGCAGCGACGCCGGAGCCGTCCTCGTCTCCGAGCGCACGATCGACGGCGGCGCGGACGACCGCGCGGACGCGTCGCCGACGATCGCCTCCCCCCTGCCGGGGACCGTCGTGATGGTGGCCGCGCACGACGGCGCGCGGGTGCGCGCGGGAGAGCCGGTCGTCGCCGTGGAGGCGATGAAGATGGAGCACGTGCTGCGGGCCGGCGTCGACGGCATCCTCCGCCTGCGCGTCGCGGTCGGCGACCAGGTGGTGCGCGGCGGCGTGGTCGCCGCGATCGAGCCCGCGGACGAGGATGGGCACGAGGACGAGGACGAGGACGAGGACGAGGAGGGGACGACGTGAGCGAGGTCATCCGGCAGCGGGGACTGTACTTCGAGGAGTTCGTCGAGGGGGCGCTCTACGTGCACGCCCCGGGGCGCACCGTGACGGAGACCGACAACGTGCTGTTCACGACGCTCACCATGAACACGCAGTCGCTGCACCTGGATGCCGCGTGGGCGGCCGGCACGGAGTTCGGCGAGCGGCTCGTCAACAGCATGTTCACGCTCTCGACGATGGTCGGCCTCTCGGTCGCGCAGCTGACCCAGGGCACGATCGTGGCGAACCTGGGATTCGGGGAGGTGCGCTTCCCGGCTCCCGTTCGTCACGGTGACACGCTGTACGCCGAGACGCTCGTCGTCGGCACGCGGCGGTCCGCCTCACGTCCCGGTCAGGGCGTCGTCGAGCTCGCCCACACGATGCGCAACCAGCGCGGCGAGGTCGTGGCGACCGCGACCCGCAGTGTGCTCATGCGGTGCGCACCGACCGAGGAGGGATGAGCTCAGGCCTCGTCCCGCAGCGCACGCCGCGCCATCCCGGCGAGGATCCGTGCCGCGTCGTCCCCGCTCGCCCCCGCACTGTGCGGCGTCGAGTTGAGCAGGCCGAAGACGCCGAGCAGGCGGGTCTCGCGCTCGGGTGCGCTCAGGGCCGGCGCGGCGGTGGCGAGCACGACGTCCCACTCGGCGACGTACGCGCGCTGCAGCCGCCGCACCCGGTGGTTGGTGTCGGAGTCGAGACCGGCGAGCTCGCGATCCTGGATGCGGATGATGTCGGGCGCCGCCGTCGCGAAGCCGATGTGGAAGGCGATGAGCTCGTCGAGCACGGCTCCCGCGGCGACGGCGTCGGACGGACCTGTGCCCGCGACGATCTCACGGCCGCCCTGCAGCAGCCGCTCGCTGGCGTCGACCAGGAGCTCGGCGAGGATCGCGTCCTTGCTCGGGAAGTGCTTGTACAGCGCCGGGCCGCTCATCCCCACCGCCTCGCCGATCTCGACGGTGGTGACGGCGGCGAAGCCGCGACGGGCGAACAGCGCCGCCGCCTCCACGAGCAGTCGCGCCCGCCGGTCGGCCTTCTGCGAGCTGCGCCAGGTGGTCACGGTGCCAGCGTACCGACGCGGCTCACTGGTGCGCCCCGAACCGGTGGTCCGGGTCGAGACGCTCGCCGAGGACGGCCGTGATCCGCGCCAGGTGGGCGAGGTCGTCCGCGGAGAGCGCGTCGACCACGAGCGAGCGGGCGGTCGCGATGTGGCCGGGGGTGGCCCGGATGAGCTCCCGGCGCCCCGCGCCGGTCAGGGTCACCCGGCTCACCCGACGGTCGGTGGGGCACCCGCTCTTGAGCACGAGACCCCGCGTCTGCAGACGCGAGCACACGTGGGACAGCCGCGACAGCGTGGCGTTGGTCGCCTCGGCGACCTCGCTCATGGTGGCCGTGGCCTCCGGCATGCGCCGGAGGAAGGTCATCACCCCGAACTCGTAGTGCGTCAGGGCGGAGTCGCGCTGCAGCTGCGAGTCGAGCGCGCTGGGCAGCAGGTCGCACACGCGGATGAGCCCGAGCCAGGCCTCTGCTTCGGCGGTGGTCATGCGCGGAACGGGATACACCATGATCCTCAGGCCGCGGGGACGTCGATCGTGTGACCGGTGTGGTCCCGCTTGGCACGCAGGTAGCGTGCGTTCGCGTCCGTCAGGTGCACGCCGGTGGCCACGGCATCCGCCACCTCGACGCCGAGCGCGCGCAGTTGCGCGACCTTGTCGGGGTTGTTCGTGAGCAGACGCAGCCGGTGGATGCCGACGGCGTGCAGCATCTGCGCGGCGGCGCTGTAGTCGCGCTCGTCCTCGCCGTGCCCGAGCGCCGTGTTGGCCTCGTAGGTGTCGAGCCCTTCGTCCTGCAGCGCGTAGGCGTCGAGCTTCGCGTACAGCCCGATGCCGCGTCCCTCCTGCCGGAGGTAGAGGAGCGCTCCGCCGTCTTCGGAGAGCCGCTCGACGGCCTCGCGCAGCTGCGGTCCGCAGTCGCACCGCTCGGATCCGAAGACGTCGCCCGTGAGGCACTCGCTGTGCAGACGGACCAGCGGTGCGCTCTCCCGCGCGCGGGGCCTTCGTCCCTCGAAGCTCAGCAGCAGGTGCTCGGCGCCGTCCACCAGGGCGTGGAAGGTGTGCACGCGCGCCGTCGTCTCGTACCCGTCGGAGAAGCGCAGCGGCACCGTCACCGCGGTGCGGACGGTCGCCGCCGGCAGCCCGCCGGCCGTGAGCGCCATCAGGCGCTCCCCTCGGGGAGCACGGTCAGCAGCGTCCCCCACGGATCGCGCAGGCGCACCCCGGCGCCGTCGTCCTGCACCGCGATGCCCGCGTGCCGCGCACGATCGGCGAGGGCGAGCACGTCGTCGCGCTCCGGCATCCGCAGTCGCACGTCGCCGAGTCCGAGCGACACGGCCCGCGGGCCGGCGCCCGCGCTGTGCCACGTGTTCAGTCCGATGTGGTGGTGGTAGCCGCCCGCGGAGAGGAACAGCGCGGAGCCCACGTCGATCGACACGTCGAAGCCGAGCGTGTCGACGTAGAAGCGCCGGGCGGTGGGGATGTCGCCGACCTGCAGGTGGACGTGGCCGACGGTGGCCTCGTCGGCGGTCGTGCGGGCCGGGTCGAAGTGCTCGCGGAGGAAGGCGTTGGGGTCGATCGCGGTGTTGCGCGGCATCCATCCGGCGGGCTTGTCCTGCCAGACCTCGGTGGGCAGATCCCAGTACAGCTCGATGCCGTTGCCCTCGGGGTCGTGGAAGTAGAACGCGTTGCTGAAGGTGTGGTCGGTCGCGCCCTCGAAGGTGTCGCCGGCGCGGCGCGCCATCGACATCACGGCCGCCGACAGCGCCGCGCGATCGGGGAACGCGATCGCCGTGTGGTACAGGCCCGCACCGTGGCGGTCGAACGGCGGGAGTTCGGGGGCGTGCGTGAGCGCGACGATCGGGATGCCGTCACGGCCGAGGGTCGCCTGCGCGCCGGACTGGTCGAGGATCTCGAGCGAGACGGCGTCGCGGTAGAACGCGGTCTGCGCGTCGAGGTCGCCCACGAGCAGCTCGACGGTGTCCATCCGCGTGGCGTCGGCGGCGGCACCCGCGGTGTGCACCGGCGCGGGCCGCCAGTCCAGGGTCGCGGCCCTCATGCCGGCGCCCCGCCACCGACGACGGACAAGGAGACGATGAGCACGAGCGGTCCTTTCGGTGGGCCGTCGGCGACTCCGAGCGGCGATGGTTGATGCAACAACAAAGTGCGATCCGCATTCCCCGCGCCGAGAATCCGTGAAATTTGCACTGTCGCCCCAAGAGTGCAAACATGCACTCTGTGACCGAGAGTGCAAACGGATCCCGCGGGAGACGCATCGCCGAGACGGCGGCCGCGCTGCGCACCGCCGCACGACGGCTGACCGCCGCGCACGGACTCAACGGGTTCACGATCGACCAGCTGTGCGCCGACGTCGGGGTCTCACGCCGGACGTTCTTCAACTACTTCGCATCGAAGGAGAACGCCGTGCTCGGGCTCACGCTGCGCGCGCATCTCGAGGAGCTCGACGAGCGGTTCGTGCACGGCGACGGCGACCTGCTCGACGACTACCTGCACCTGCACGCCGCCCGCTGGGCGCTGATGGGCCACACCCGGACGGAGGCCGAGGAGGTCGGGCGCCTGCTCGCGGACGAGCCGCGCCTGCATGCCCAGCTGATGTCGATCATGGCGGATGCCGAGGTCAACGACATCGCGCTGGTGCGCAGCCGCCCCGACGCACCGACCGACCCGCTCGTCGTCGACATGCTCGTGCGGATGATCAATCCGCTCCTGCGGTCCGCGATCGCGGCGTTCTTCGACGAGGAGCACCCCGACTTCCTCACCCTCCTGCGCCGCCGCGCCGACGCGGGCCGCGCCGCCCTCTCCCCGACCTCGCCGAAGGAATGACCATGTCCGCCGCCGCCTCGCCGTCCGCCTCCCCCCTGCTGCTCACCCCGCGGCGCGTCTGGATCATCTTCGGCGCGCTCATCGCCGGGATGCTCCTGTCGAGTCTGGACCAGACGATCGTCTCGACGGCCATGCCCACGATCGTCGGCCAGCTGGGCGGAGTCGAGCACCAGGTGTGGATCACCACCGCCTACCTGCTCGCGACCACGATCGTCATGCCCGTCTACGGCAAGTTCGGCGACGTGCTCGGCCGGCGCCGCCTGTTCCTCATCGCGATCGCGCTGTTCACCCTGGCCTCGGTCGGCTGCGCGCTGGCGAGCGACTTCTGGATGTTCGTGTTCTTCCGCGCCGTGCAGGGGCTGGGCGGCGGCGGCCTGATGATCCTGTCGCAGGCGATCATCGCCGACATCGTCCCCGCCTCGGAGCGCGGCAAGTACCTCGGCCCGCTCGGCGCCGTCTTCGGCCTCTCCGCGATCGCCGGCCCCCTGCTGGGCGGGTTCTTCGTGGACCACCTGACCTGGCAGTGGGCGTTCTACATCAACATCCCCGTCGGCATCGCGGCGTTCGTCATCGCCCTGTTCGCGCTGACGCTGCCCGACAAGCGCGCGACCCGCCGGATCGACGTCCTCGGCATCGTGCTGCTGTCGATCGCGACGACCTGCCTCATCTTCTTCACCGACTTCGGCGGCGACACCGACTTCGGCTGGTCCTCGCCCGCCACCTGGGCCTGGGGCCTGGGGCTGCTCATCGCGGCGGGCGGCTTCGTCCTCGTCGAGTCCCGCGCCGAGGACCCCATCATCCCGCTCCACCTGTTCCGCAACCCGGTGTTCCTCAACGCGACGGCGATCGGACTGACGCTCGGCATCGGGATGTTCGCGGCGATCGGGTTCGTGCCCACGTTCCTGCAGATGTCCTCCGGCACCTCGGCGGCCGAGTCGGGGCTGCTGATGGTGCCCATGATGGCGGGACTGATGGGCACCTCCATCGCCTCCGGCATCCTCATCAGCCGTTCGGGGCGCTACCGGATCTTCCCGATCGTGGGCACGCTGGTGACGGGCGCGTCGATGATCGCGATGACGACGCTCACCGCGGCGACGCCGATCTGGCTCATCTGCGTCTTCCTGTTCTTCTTCGGCGCGGGCCTGGGCCTGATCATCCAGGTCGTGGTCCTGGTCGTGCAGAACGCGGTGCCCGCCGCCGAGGTCGGCACCGCCACCAGCACCAACAACTACTTCCGCGAGGTGGGCGCCGCCCTCGGCACCGCGGTGTTCGGCACCCTCTTCACGACGCGGCTCACCGATAACCTCCGGGACGTCTTCTCCTCCGCGGGGGCCAGCGCGTCGGAGTCGGCGGCGGCCACCGCGAACCTCGACCCGCAGACGCTCGCGACCCTTCCCCCGGAGGTGCGCGACGGGATCGTGAACGCCTACGCGGACGCGCTCGCGCCGGTGTTCTGGTACCTCGTCCCCTTCATCGCCCTCGCCTTCGTGCTGGCGCTCACGCTGAAGCAGATCCCCCTCTCCGACGTCGCCGGCCTCGTCGCGCGCGGCGAGGCGATCGGCGGCGCCGAGGCCGAGGAGCGGGAGCGGAAGCAGCGCGCCGCCGCCGGCACCGGCGCCCCGGCGACCGGTGACGATCAGGACCCGGGCGCGACCAGTCCGCTCTCGTAGGCGGCGATGACCAGCTGGGCGCGGTCGTGCGCGCCCAGCTTGGTCATCACGCGCTTGAGGTGGGTCTTGGCGGTGTGCGGCGAGATGAACAGCTCGGCCGCGATCGCGTCGTTGGAGCGGCCGCGGGCCACGAGCACGAGGATCTCCCGCTCGCGGTCGGTCAGCGGCGCGAGCGAGCGGGGCGCCGCGACCGGGGCCGTCGAGCGCACGAACCTGCCGATGAGCGCGCGGGTGGCGGCCGGCGAGAGCAGCTCGTCGCCGGCGTGGACCGCGCGGACGGCGCGGCCGATCTCCTCCGGCTCGGCGCCTTTGCCCACGAAGCCGCTCGCTCCCGCGCGCAGCGCCGCGACGACGTACTCGTCCTCCTCGAACGTGGTGAGGATGAGCACGCGCGTGTCGGCGAGGGCGGGGTCGCGGCAGATCAGGGTGGTCGCCTCGATGCCGTCCATGCGCGGCATCCGGATGTCCATGACCACCACATCCGGCCGTCGGCGGCGCACCTCCTCGACGGCGCTCTCGCCGTCCGTCGCCTCCGCGACCACCGTGATGTCCGGCTCGCCGTCGAGGAGGTCGCGCACGGCGGTGCGGATGAGCGCCTGATCGTCGACCACGACCACGGCGATCACGAGGCGACCACCGCATCGATCGGCAGCCGCGCCGCGAGCCGGAAGCCGCCCGGCGCGCGCCCCGACTCGAGCCGGCCCCGCACGGACCCCACGCGCTCCTTCAGCCCCAGCAGGCCGAACCCGGATGCCGGGCCCGACTCGACCGGCAGGCTGCGGTCGACGGGGTTCGTGACCACGACCTCGAGCGCGTCGTCCTCGAGCCGCAGGAGGACGTGCGCCCGCGCACCGGCCCCGTGCTTGAGCGCATTGGTGAGCCCCTCCTGGATCACCCGGTACGCGACGATGTCGACCGCCAGCGGAAGCGGGGTGTCGGCGAGGCCGCCGCGTTCGTCGCGCAGCACCACGTCGAGACCGGCGACCCGCACCGACTCCACGAGCTCCGGCAGCCGGGCCAGCCCCGGCTGCTCCCGCAGCGCGGTCGTCTCATCCGCGCGCAGCACGCTGAGCATGCCGCCGATCTGGCTGAGCACGTCGCGGGACGCCGTGCGGATCGTCGAGAGCGCCTCCCGCGCCCGCTCCGGGCGGGAGTCGAGCGCCGCCGAGGCCACCCCCGCATTGAGGCTGATCACGGAGATCTGGTGGGCGACCGCGTCGTGCAGATCGCGCGCGATGCGCAGCCGCTCCTCCGTGACGCGCCGACGGGCCTCGGCGTCGCGGGTCTGCTCCGCGCGGCGGGCGCGGTCGACGACGGCCGTGAGGTACGCGCGGCGCGAGCGGACCCCGTCCCCGACCGCGGCCGCGAGCGCCAGGGCGAGCCCGATCTGCAGGAACCGCGTGTCGGCTCTCGTCGCGACGGTGACCCCGATGCCCACGCCCACCACGACGGCGACCACGATCGCGGCCGCTGCGACGGCGGTGCGACGGGAGGTGTCGCGGGCGACGATGAACATCGCCACCAGCGCCGCGAGCGCCGCCCCGGGAGAGTTCGTGCCGCACACCAGCGCGGCGACGTAGGCGGCCGCGCAGAGCGCGAGCGTCACCACCGGCCAGCGCCGCCGCAGCAGCAGCGCCGGGGCGGGCAGGAGGACGAGGACGAGGACGAGCGGAGTCGACGGCCGCAGCTCGGCCATCGGCAGGGGGAGCAGGGCGGGGAGGACGACGAGCACGACCAGGACGACGTCCGCCGCCCACGCCGGGCCCACGGGGTGCGGCGGCGGGAAGGTGTCGTCCGGTGAGCTCACGACTCCAGTCTGACGCCCCGGGCACCGCAACGGATCGCCCCGGCGAGGGATCCCGGCATCCCCCGCCTGGGGTACGCATCTGCCGCAGCGACGGGATGCCGCCGCGCCGGCCGACGGGAAGGCTGGTCGTCATGACATCCGATCCGGCGCCGTCCGCGCCCCCGCCCCTGCTCTCCGTCCACGACCTGCACAAGTCCTACGGCCGCGGCTCCGCCCGTTTCGACGCTCTCCGCGGCGTCAGCCTCGACATCCGGCGGGGAGAGAGCATCGCGATCGTCGGCAAGAGCGGTTCGGGCAAGTCCACGCTCATGCACCTGCTCGCGCTCATGGACGCCCCCACCAGCGGGCGGGTGCTGCTCGACGGCGTGGATGCCGACACCCTCCGCGGCCGCCGCCTGAACCGCACCCGCAACAAGACGTTCGGGTTCGTCTTCCAGCAGTTCTTCCTGACCTCCAGCGCCTCGGTGTTCGACAACGTCGTGCTGCCGCTGAAGATCGCGGGGGTGAGCCGCGCGGAGCGCCGCCGCCGCGGCATGGCCGCCCTCGCCGAGCTCGACATGGCCGACAAGGCGCGCAACAAGGCGACCGCGCTGTCGGGCGGGCAGAAGCAGCGCGCCGTCATCGCGCGTGCGCTCGTGAACGATCCCGACGTGATCTTCGCCGACGAGCCCACCGGCAACCTCGACTCGGCGACGGGAGCGGTGGTCGAGGACATCCTCTTCCGCCTCAACCGCGAGCACGGCATCACGCTGATCGTCGTCACCCACGACGAGGAGCTCGCGGCGCGCTGCGACCGCCGCGTCCAGATCCGCGACGGCGTGCTCGTCCCCGACGAGAGGAGCGCCACATGAAGACCGCCGATCTGCTGACCACCGCCGTCGGCAACACGTTCCGCTCGAAGACGCGCACGATCCTCACCATCCTCGCGATCTTCGTCGGCGCCTTCACCCTCACCATCACGAACGGGCTGGGCACGGGCATCAACCGGTTCATCGACAGCACGGTCGCCTCCTTCGGGGCCTCCGACGTGCTGACGGTGACCAAGACCGTCGCCGCGACCGGCGGCGGCCCGCAGGAGTACGACCCCGACGCCGTCGCGTCGAGCCAGCCCGGAGCCCCCGGCGGCGGCACGGCGTCGGTGACGGCGCTCACACCCGACGACATCGCCGCGATCACCGCCACCGACGGCATCCTGAAGGTGGAGCCGGTGCGCACCGTGACGGCGGACTACATCCAGTACGCGGACGGTCCCCGCTACGTCGCGAGCGTCGGGACGCTCGTCGCCGGTCAGACCCTGCAGCTGGCCGCCGGAGCCGCACCCGACGACGCCGACGGCACGCCGCAGGTCGCCATCCCCCTCGCCCTCGTGGAGCCGCTCGGCTTCGCCGACGCGGAGGATGCTGTGGGCAAGACGGCCACGATCGCCGTCACCGACCCCCTGCGCGCACAGCACACCGTCACCGCCCGGATCACCGGGGTCACCGAGGCGGCCTTCGCCGCCGGCACCTCCGTCACGCCGAACACCGCCCTCACCGATGCGATGTTCGCGCTGCAGAACGACGGCGTGCCCCAGGACCAGCTGGACCGCTTCGCGAGCGCCGACGCCTGGGTGTCCGCCGACGCGACGCCGGCGCAGCTCGACGACGTCAAGGCCGCGCTGTCGGCGCAGGGGTACACCGCCACGACCGTCGCCGATCAGCTCGGCACCTTCACCGCCGTCATCAACGGCATCGTGCTCGTGCTGAACGCGTTCGCGGTCATCGCGCTGCTGGCGGCGAGCTTCGGCATCGTCAACACCCTGCTGATGTCGGTGCAGGAGCGCACCCGGGAGATCGGGCTCATGAAGGCGATGGGCATGGGCAGCGGCCGCGTCTTCACGCTGTTCAGCCTCGAGGCGGTGGTCATCGGCTTCCTCGGCAGCGCGATCGGCGCGCTGGTCGCGATCGTCGTCGGCACGGCGGTGAGCGCGCAGCTCGCCACGAGCCTGTTCTCCGACCTGCCGGGCCTCGAGCTGATCGCCTTCGACCCGGTCTCCATCCTGGTCACGACGCTGATCGTGATGGGCATCGCGTTCCTGGCCGGCACGCTGCCGGCCGCGCGGGCCGCGCGGGCCGACCCGGTCGAGTCGCTGCGCTACGAGTGACGGCGCGGGGCGCTACGCCTCCCGGGTGACGGTGACCTTGACGTGAAGGTTGCTCTTGAACGGGCCGGCGTAGACGCCCCGCAGCGGCGGGACGTCGTTGTAGTCGCGGCCGCGGCCGACGAGCACGTGGCGGTCGCCGATCTCCACGTTGTTGGTCGGGTCGAAGCCCTGCCAGCCGCCGGAGAACCATTCGACCCACGCGTGCGACTCGCCCGTCGTGGGCGCTCCGACCTCGGCGTCCGGGTCGGGGTGCAGGTAGCCGGAGACGTACCGGGCGGGGATGCCGACCGCGCGCAGGGCGCCCAGCGTGATGTGGGTGATGTCCTGGCAGACGCCCTTGCGCTCGGCCCAGGCCTCGGCTCCCGTCGAGTGCACGCCGGTGATGCCGTGCATGTACTCCATCGCGTCGCCGATCGCCGTGGCGATCTCCACCGCCGCGCGGGCCGGCTCGGCGTGCCGGCCCGCGATCGAGCGGGCCAGCTCCACCACGTCGGGGTGCGGCGCGGTGCGCACGGACTGGCCGAGCATCTCGACCGTGCCGATGGAGCGGGCGCTCTCGGCGGCCAGGCGCTCCCAACTCAGTTCGGGGAACTCCAGCGGACGCGGGCGGACCTCCACGAGCGAGCGCGCCGTGATCTCGAGGTCGCGGTGGCCCGCGAGCACGTCGAACGCGGCGACGCGCGTCCCGAAGTAGTCGAGGTAGTAGTTGACGCTCGTCGACGGGTCGATGTCGAGCTGGGAGCTCAGCACGAACTGGCTGTCGGTGGAGATCGGCAGCATCCGCGCCTCGTTGTAGGAGGCGCCCACCTCCCCCTGGTACGCGAAGCCGGTGGTGTGCTCGATCCGCAGGCGCATCATGAGGTCTCTCCGATCCAGCTCGGCTCGGCGTGTGTCGGGAAGAACCGCCCGCGGATGGCCTCCGACGCCTCTCGGGTGACCTTCTGGACCCGCTCCATGTGGTCGGGCAGCTCGCTGAGGATCTCGCCGATGGGACGGTACTCCAGGTCGTTGCGGATGCGGCCGAGCGCGCGCAGCACCGTGTTCGAGTGGCCGACGCGGTCGGCGACGGGGTCGATCGCGCGCATGCACGCCTCGGCCTGCGCGATCGAGTAGATGATCGAGCGCGGGAACAGGCGGTCCAGGAGCAGGAACTCCGCCGCGTTCGACGCGCTCGGCATCCCGCGATACGTGCGGAGGTACGCCTCGTACGCGCCGCACGAGCGCAGGATCGTCGTCCAGGACGGCCCCGAGGCCTCGGTCAGCGCACGCGTGGCGAGCAGCCGCGCCGTCATGTCGGTGCGCTCGATCGAGCGGCCGAGCGTGAGGAACTGCCAGGCCTCGTCGCGGCTCGTGGACGAGTCGGTGATCCCGACGGCGAGCGCGGAGCGCTCGCGCACCCACTGGAAGAACTCGTGCACCTTCTCGTTGTGCAGGCGCCGCGGCATCCGCGAGTTGGTGGTGTTGAGCGTCTCCCACAGCTCCGTCGACACGATCTCGCGGGCGCGGCGCGCGTTCTCGCGCGCCGCCTGCACGGCGTAGGCGATGCTCGACGGGTTGGCGCGGTCGACGGCGAGGCTCGTGAGCACGTCGGAGCGGGTGACCTCGGTTCCCGCCGGCGGCGGCACGGAGCCCATGACGCCCATGAGCGAACGGCAGGCCGTGTCCTCGTCGATCCAGGGATCCTCCAGCAGCAGCTGCAGGTGCACGTCGAGGATGCGGGCGGTCCCGTCGCTGCGCTCGATGTACCGTCCGATCCAGAACAGGCTCTCCGCGATGCGACTCAGCATCCGTGCTCACCCCCGACGGGACGGGAGACCTGCTGTTGCTGCTGCTCCTGCTGCTCGCGCGTGGTGCGGGGGCGATCCTGCGGCGAATGGGACTGCTGCCCCTGCGCGTCGTAGATGATCGGGATCGCCTCGGTCACCGACGCCTGGTCCGCCACCAGCCCGGCGAGACCCCCGGAGGTCTGCACGGCGTAGTCGCCGCGGCGGGGCGCCTCCCCGCCGACCACCCACGTGTCCTTCGAGCCGCCGCCCTGCGACGAGTTGACCACGAGCTGGCCCTCCGGCAGCGCGACCCGGGTGAGCCCACCCGGGAGCACCCAGACCTCGTCGCCGTTGTTGACGGCGAACGGGCGGAGGTCGGCGTGACGGGGCCGCATGCCGTCCTCGACGAGCGTGGGGATGGTGGAGAGCATCACGACGGGCTGCGCGATCCAGCCGCGCGGATCGCGGATCAGCTTCTTGCGGAGCTTCTCCAGCTCGGCCGGCGACGCGTCGGGCCCGACGACCAGTCCCTTGCCGCCGGAGCCGTCGACGGGCTTCACGACGAGCTCGTCGAGCCGGTCGAGCACCTCCTCCAGCGCCTCGGGCTCCTCCAGCCGCCACGTGTCGACGTTCTTGAGGATCGGCTCCTCCGCCAGGTAGTAGCGGATGAGGTCGGGCACGTACGTGTACAGCAGCTTGTCGTCGGCGACGCCGTTGCCGACCGCGTTGGCGATCGTGACGTTGCCCAGGCGCGCGGCCAGCATGAGGCCGGGAGCTCCCAGCATCGAGTCGGCGCGGAACTGCAGCGGGTCGAGGAAGTCGTCGTCGACGCGGCGGTAGATCACGTCGACGCGGCGCGGTCCCCTCGTCGTGCGCATGAACACCTTGCCGCCGACGCACTGCAGGTCGCGACCCTCGACGAGCTCGACGCCCATGAGGCGCGCGAGCAGCGTGTGCTCGAAGTAGGCGGAGTTGTAGACGCCGGGGGTGAGCACGACGACATTGGGGTCCTCGATGCCGGGCGGGGCCGACGCGCGCAGGGCCTGCAGCAGCTTGTTGGGGTAGTCGCCGACCGGGCGCACCCGCATGGAGACGAACAGCTCGGGCAGCGTCTGGGCCATGACCCGCCGGTTGGAGATGACGTAGCTGACGCCCGAGGGCACCCGCACGTTGTCCTCGAGCACGCGCATCTCGCCGTGCTCGTCGCGGATGAGGTCGATGCCGGCGACCTGGATGCGCACCCCGTTCGCGGAGTGGATGCCGGCGGCCTGGCGGTAGTAGTACTGGCTCGAGGCGATCAGCGCCGCCGGGAGCACCCCGTCGCGCACGCAGTGCTGGTGGCCGTACGCGTCGTCGAGGAACGCCTCGAGGGCGCGCACCCGCTGCTGGACGCCCTTCTCGATGTGCGACCACTCGTCGTACTCGATCACGCGCGGCACGGCATCCAGCGGGAAGGGCCGTTCCTCGCCCGCGAAGTCGAAGGTGACGCCCTGCGCCAGGTACGAGCTGGCGAGCGACTCGGTGCGTCCGCGCAGCTCTTCCTGCGTGAGTCTCGCGAGCGCCTGATGCAGCTCGCGGTACGCCGCGCGTGAGGTCGTCGGGGCGCCGGAGGACGCCGGCGCGGTGAACATCTCGTCGAAGGCGGGCACGCCCGAGACGGTCTTGCGTGGAGCCAGCGTCGAGCCGTATCCGTCGAACAGGTCACCCATGCCATGAGCCTAGTCCGGGCCGTGTTTCCTGAGTGTGACGATGGATGCCGCGGCATCCGCACCCTCATCGCGCCCCCGCGACTTAGGATCAGCGCATGCGCACGCGATCACGAGGTCGAGCCGCGCTCGCCGGCGCCGCCGCGGCGGCCTTCGGAGCGGGCCTCGCCGAGCTCACCGGCGCGATCGTCGGCGCCAGCCCGATCGCCGCCGTCGGCGGAGCGCTCATCGACCTCGCGCCGCCGTGGGGCAAAGACCTCGCGATCGCCCTGTTCGGCACCGGCGACAAGGCGGCCCTGGTCACCGCGGTCGCGATCGTGCTCCTGCTGCTCGGCGCCGCCGCGGGCCTGCTCGCCGTGCGCTCCCGCGGAGCCGCGCAGACGCTCGTGGTCGTGCTCGGTCTCCTCGGCGCCGGAGCGGCCGTCACCCGGGCGGATGCCGCGGCCCTCGCCGTCGTGCCGCCGGCGGTCGGCGCCGGGGCGACCCTCCTCGCTCTGAGCGCGCTCGTGACGCGCGCGATCGCCGCGGCCCCGCCCGCGACCGCATCGGACACGGATGCCGTGGGCTCGGGCGCCTCGCGCCGTACCTTCCTCCTGTGGACGGCCGGCGCGGCAGCGACCGGCGCGCTGGCCGCGGTCGGCGGATGGGCGCTGCAGACCGGTGCGCGCGCCGCCACCGCCGTCCGCGCCGCGATCACCCTGCCGCGGGCCGCCGCCGCGGCGACCGTGCCGGCGGGGGCCGACCTCGGCATCCCGGGATTGGCACCCGTCATCACCCCGAACGCCGGCTTCTACCGCATCGACACGGCGCTCGCGCTGCCGCAGATCGATCCGGCGACGTGGCGGCTGCGCATCCACGGCAAGGTCGACGAGGAGATCGAGCTGAGCTGGGACGAGCTGCTCGCACTCCCCCTCGAGGAGAGCGTCACGACGCTCACGTGCGTGTCGAACGAGGTCGGCGGCGACCTGATCGGCACCGCGCTGTGGCTCGGCTACCCGATCCGTCACCTCCTCGCCCGCGCCGGTGTGCAGGCGGATGCCGACATGGTGCTCTCGACATCGGCGGACGGGTTCACCGCGGGCACCCCGCTGGAGGCGCTGACCGACGAGCGCAACGCGATCCTCGCGGTCGGGATGAACGGCGAGCCGCTGCCGATCGCGCACGGCTTCCCCGTGCGGATGGTCGTGCCGGGCCTGTACGGCTACGTCTCCGCGACGAAGTGGGTCACCGACCTGGAGGTCACGCGGTTCTCCGACGCCCAGGGGTACTGGACGCCGCGCGGCTGGTCGGAGCGGGGACCGATCAAGCTCGCGAGCCGCATCGACGTGCCGCGCCGCGGCGGCACCGTCGCGGCGGGAGAGAGCGTCATCGCGGGCGTGGCCTGGCAGCAGCACGTCGGGGTGCGCGGCGTGCAGGTGCGCATCGACGACGGCGACTGGCAGGAGGCGACCCTCGCGACCGCGATCTCCGCGGACACCTGGGTGCAGTGGTCGCTGCCGTGGCAGGCGAGCCCCGGACAGCACACCATCACGGCGCGCGCGATCGGCCTCGACGGCGAACCGCAGACGCAGACGGCCGCCCCGCCGGCGCCCGACGGCGCGACCGGCTGGCCCCGCGTCGAGATCACCGTCGCCTGACGGCGACCCTCAGCCGGCGAGCACCAGCCGCAGCTGCTCGACCGCCCAGTCGAGCTCGGTGCCGCGCACGACGAGCGGGGGCGCGATGCGGATGGTCTGGCCGTGGGTGTCCTTCACGAGCACGCCGCGACCGCGCAGCTTCTCCGCCACCTCGCGTCCGGTCCCGTGCGCCGGGTCGATGTCGACGCCGGCCCAGAGTCCCGCGACGCGCGTGGCCGTGACGCCGCTGCCGATCAACGGCTGCAACGCCTCCTCGAGGTGCGCGCCGAGGGCGAGCGCCCGGGTCTGGAACTCGCCGGACGCGAGCATCTCGACCACCTGCAGGCCGACGGCGGCGGCCAGGGGGTTGCCGCCGAAGGTCGAGCCGTGCTCGCCGGGACGGATGACCCCGAGGACGTCGCGGTCGGCGACGACGGCCGACACCGGGACGATGCCGCCGCCGAGCGCCTTGCCGAGCAGGTACACGTCGGGCACCACGTCTTCGCGGTCGCACGCGAACGTCGTGCCGACGCGGGCGAGGCCCGACTGGATCTCGTCGGCGATGAACAGCACGTTCTCGCGGTCGCACATCTCGCGGATCGCCCGCAGGTACCCGTCGGGAGGGATGACCACTCCCGCCTCGCCCTGGATCGGCTCCACCAGCACGGCCGCCGTCGTCTCGTCGATCGCGGCGGCGATGGCCGCGGCATCCCCGTACGGCACCCGGACGAACCCGGGGGTGAACGGCCCGAAGTCGGCGCGCGCCTGCTCGTCGTCGCTGAAGCCGACGATCGTCGTCGTGCGGCCGTGGAAGTTGCCGTCCGCCACGATGACGGTCGCGGCCCCGGCGGCGACGCCCTTCACGCGGTACGCCCACGCGCGGGCGACCTTGATCCCCGTCTCGACCGCCTCGGCGCCGGTGTTCATCGGGAGCACGAGGTCTTTGCCGCAGAGCGCAGCGAGCGCCTCCGCGAACGGTCCGAGCCGGTCGTTGTGGAACGCGCGGCTGGTGAGCGTCACCCGCCCCAGCTGTGCGCTCGCGGCGGCGACGAGGGCGGGGTGGCGGTGCCCGAAGTTGACCGCGGAGTACGCCGACAGCAGATCCAGGTAGCGTTTGCCCTCCACATCGGTCACCCAGGCGCCTTCGCCCCGGGCGATGACGACGGGCAGCGGATGGTAGTTGTGGGCGACGTGCGCCTCCTCGGCGGCGATCAGGGTCGCGGTGACGTCGTCGGGCTCGGTGGTGGTGCTCATCGCTTTCCTCGCAGTTCGAGCGTGCAGCATTTGATGCCTCCGCCGCCGAGCAGGAGCTCCGACAGATCGATGGGGACCGGCACGTATCCCCGCTCGGCCAGGTGGGCGGCGAAACCGGTCGCGCGCGGCGAGACGAAGACGTGACGCCCGTCGGATGCCGCGTTGAGACCGAACACCGCCCCGTCGGCGTCGTCGACGCGGATGGCGTCCGGGTAGCGGTCCTCCAGCACGCGCACTGACGGCTCGTCGAACGCGGAGGGCAGGTAGGCGATGTTCGCGGCATCCACCCCGCCGGGGCCCTCGACGGGGTCGAGCACGCAGATCGCGGTGTCGAGGTGGTAGAACCGCGGGTCGACGAGGCGCAGCGACACGACCTCGCGCCCGAAGACCTCCGCGACCTCGCGGTGGCTGTCGCCGGTGGAACGGAACCCGGTGCCGGCGAGGATCGTCTGCCCGACGAGCAGGAAGTCGCCCTCCCCTTCCTGCACCTCGGCGGGCTCCACGACCTCGAGGCCGTGCGCCGCGAACCAGTCCATGAAGGGGCGCTCCTCGCCGCGGCGCTCGGCCACGCGGAAGCGCACCCCGAGGGCCCGTCCGTCGATGACGAACCCGCCGTTGGCGGTGTAGACCATGTCGGGAAGCCCCGGCAGCGGGTCGATCAGCTCCACCTCGTGCCCCTGCGCCCGATACGCGTCGTAGAGCGTCTGCCACTGCGCGACGGCCTTCGCCGTGTCGGTGGGCAGGGCGGGCTCCATCCACGGGTTGATGCGGTAGCTCACCGTGAAGTGCTCGGGCCGGCACATCAGGTACCGGCGGTGCTGCGCGATCCGGTCGGGCATTCTCGCTCCTCGTTCCACGCCAGGTGTCCATTGTGCCAGACGGCCGTTCGGCGCCCCCGTTGCGGAGCGCATGCAGGTGAGTAGATTTCTTCTCATGGCCCGGCGAACGGGGGACGAGACGCGCGCGCTGCTGCTGCGCGTCGGGATGCAGATGCTGCTCGAGCGCGGCGTCTCCGCCGGCGTGCAGCACATCCGCCTGCAGGAGGTGCTGCGCCGCGCCGGGCTGACCACCGGCGCCGCCTACCGTCTCTGGGCCGATCAGAACGACTACCAGCGCGACCTCGCCGTGTCCATGGTGCGGCTGCGGCTGCGCACGAGCCCGACCGCGTACGCGCGTGAGGCGGTAGAGAAGCTCGTGGCGGAGGGCGCCGACGGCGACGATGTCATCCGTGCCGCCGCCGCGGCGCACGTGCAGAGCATCTCCATCGACGCCGACCGCCCCGACCATGCGCTCGACGCGCAGCAGTTCCTCGTGACGCTGGCGCTGCGGGCCACGGCGGAGACCTGGCCCGAGCTGAAGGAGGCGAGCCGCGAGCGTCACGACGGCTCGATCGCCGCGTTCGCGGAGTTCTACGTCTACCTCATGGAGGCGTACGGGCTGCGGATGCGCTCTCCTCTGACGGTCGAGGACTTCACGGCGGTGATGGCGGCGATGTCGGAGGGCTTCGCGCTGCGGGCCGTCGAAGGCATCCCGCATCCGACGTTCGAGGTCGGTGCGGCGGAGGACATCCCCGAAGGCACGTGGACGCTGTTCGCGCTCGGCGTCCGGGCCCTCATCTCCGGGTTCATGACGCCGATCGAGGATGCCCGGCGCCCCGGCGCGCACTCCGGGAGCTCTGGGGTCGAGTGATCCCCCCGGCCCCAGAGCGACACTCCCCCCGGCGTGTCGGATGACGGCACGACCGATGCATCCTCGAAGGACGAGGTCGCCGTCCGGCGCTCCCCAGTTGCGCCATAGATATCGTCGCTCGCACGACCTTCCATCGCCAGAAAGATAAGTTGTTTCTCTTTCGGGCGGGACGTCCCGTCGGCACCTAGATCACGTCCTCGCTCCACCGGTCGGGGTTACCGAAACGGTGCGCCGTGATCGAGATCGCCTGTTCGTGCAGGAACGGGAGCAGCTCGACCCGCCCCGCGGTCGTCACCTCGCCGTCGTACACGGCGAGGTCGGGGTCGCCGTCGGTCGCTGCGACGAGGACGCCGTGCGCGGCCGCGACCGAGCCCACCGGCCCGACGAACCGCACGCGCGGCCATCCGTCCTCCTCGCGCGTCGCCGCGAGGCGGGCGATCCACTCGTCGTCGGTCTCGACGTAGACCGCGACGTCGACGTCTCCGAGCGCGCGGCGCACCCCCGCGGGAAGCCCGACCGGAGCGCTGATCGTGATCTCGCCGCCGGCGCGCACCCCCGCGACGACGACTCGGAGGAGCGCGTGCCACGCGGCATCCTTGGTCGCGCGGATCGCGACCGGCACGGGGCGATAGCGGAAGAGGTTGCGCTCGATCACCAGGTGCGAGACGTCCTTGACGCGCCCGAACTCACGATCCCAAGCGACGGCGTCGGAGAGGGCGCCGCGGCGGAGCCACTCGAACGCCTCGTAGTCCAGTGACGGCTGGGCGGCCTCGATGAGCGCGGTGATGCGCGCGTCCAGACCCCGCAGGTGCAGCGTCGACGACGGGGGCCCGCCGGCCGAGGGACGCCAGGAGCCGAACCCGATCAGGTAGTTCGGCCCGCCCGCCTTCGTGCCCGCTCCCACCGACGAGCGCTTCCACCCGCCGAAGGGCTGGCGCTGCACGATCGCCCCCGTGATGCCGCGGTTGACGTAGAGGTTCCCCGCCTCGACCTCGTCGAGCCACAGCTCGAGATCGGCGGGATCCTGCGTGTAGAGGCCCGCGGTCAGCCCGTAGGCGACGGCGTTCTGCAGCTCGATCGCCTCCGCGAGGGATGCCGCGTGCATGATCCCGAGGACCGGGCCGAAGAACTCCTCGAGATGCGTCCGCGACCCCGGGCGCACGCCCACGCGGATGCCGGGCCGCCACAGCCGTCCCGCGTGGACGGGGTCGGCCGCGTCCACCGGCTCCGGTGCGACGAGCCAGCTCTCCCCCTCCTCCAGGGTGGTCAGCGCCCACTCGAGCTTGCCGCGCGGCACCTCGATCACCGGTCCCACCTCGCTGAGCGGGTCGGACGGGGGTCCCACCCGGAGCGAGCGCACGGCGTCGACCAGCTGGCGGGCGAAGCGCTCGGACCGGGCGACCGGACCGACCAGGATCGCGAGGGATGCCGCGGAGCACTTCTGTCCGGCGTGACCGAACGCGCTCTTCACGAGGTCGGCGGCGGCGAGGTCGAGGTCCGCCGACGGCATGACGATCATCGCGTTCTTCCCGCTCGTCTCGGCCAGCAGCGGCAGGTCGGGCCGCCACGACCGGAACAGCCGCGCCGTCTCCCACGATCCCGTGAGGATGACGCGGTCGACGTCGGGATGCGCGATCAGACGCTCACCGAGCTCCCCCTCGTCGAGGTCGACGAGCGCGAGGACGTCGCGCTCGATGCCGGCGCCCTCCAGGGCCTCCCACAGCGCCTCGGCGACGACCGCGGCGCACCGCCGGGCCTGCGGAGCGGGCTTGAAGACGACGCCCGACCCCGCCGCGAGCGCCGCGATCACCCCGCCCGAGGGGATCGCGACGGGGAAGTTCCACGGCGGCGCGACCACCGTCAGCGCCGCCGGGACGAAGACGGCTCCCGCGACCCGGTCGAGCTCGCGCGCCGTCGCGGCGTAGTAGTTCGCGAAGTCGACGGCTTCGCTGACCTCGACATCCGCCTCCGCGAACACCTTCCCGGTCTCGGCGGCGGCGACCTCGATGAGCCGGCCGCGACGCGCCTCGAGGCCGCGTGCGGCGGTCTGCAGCACCGCGGCGCGATCGTCGGCCGGCACCGCGGCCCACCGCGCGCCGGCGCGACGGGCCCGGGCGACGACCTCGTCGAGCGCGGCCGGATCGTCGACGCGGGCCGCGGCGATCGCGGCCTCCCCCGCGGTCGAGCCCTCCACCCGCGACAGGATGTCGGCCGCCCACGCGCGGTTCGCGGGCAGCGCGGGGTCGGTGTCGGGGGCGTTCGCGAAGCCGGGAGCCCCCTCCGCGGCGGCGCTCTCGCGGAGGTCGAACACCGCGGTGTCGACGAAGGCACCGCCGTCGTCCCGGCCGCTCGCGATGCCGAGGACGACCTGCGTGAGGTCGGCGTCGGCGTCGGCATCGGCCGGCGCCGGCCGGGTGACGGCGAGGGGCGCCTCGGATGCCGCGGCCTGCGCTCCGCGGTCCTGCGTGCGGAGCGGGCCGGCCGGCAGGGCCGCATCGACGGCGCGATCGAGCGACGCGAGGAAACGGTCGCGCTCGCGGGCGAACATCGCGGGATCGTCGGCGAGGTCGAAGGCCGCGGAGAGGAAGTTGTCGCTCGACGCGTTCTCCTCCAGGCGGCGGACCAGGTAGCTGATGGCGACGTCGAACTCGTCGGGGCGGACGACGGGCACGTAGAGGAGCACGTGGCCCACCTCGGCCGAGACCGCCGCGACCTGCCCCTGCGCCATGCCGAGCAGCATCTCGAACTCGATGTCGGCGCGCACCCCGCGCTCACCGGCGAGCAGCCACGCGAAGGCGATGTCGAAGAGGTTGTGTCCCGCGACGCCCAGCCGGACGGCGCGCGTGTTCTCCGCTCGCAGCGCCTCGTCGAGGCAGCGGATGTACCCGGCGTCGGCGTCGAGCTTGCTGGCGTGCGTCGCGAGCGGCCAGCCGTGCATCGCGGCATCCACCCGCTCCATCGCGAGGTTGGCACCCTTGACGAGGCGCACCTTGATGCGCGCGCCGCCGGCATCCACGCGCTCCTGCGCCCACGCGGTCAGCCGCCGCAGCGCGGGCAGCGCGTCGGGGAGGTAGGCCTGCAGCACGATGCCCGCCTCGAGCCGCTGCAGCCGCGGGTCGGCGAGCAGACGGGTGAACACCGCGATCGTCAGGTCGAGGTCGCGGTACTCCTCCATGTCGAGGTTGATGAAGGTCTGCGTCGCGTCCGGACCCGGTGCGGCCGCGGCCGTCAGATAGAGCGGCAGCAGCCGCTCGACCACCTTCTCGACGACCTCGTCGAACGCCCACATCGAGATGTGGCTGGCGATGGCCGACACCTTCACCGAGACATAGTCGACGTCGTCGCGGCGGATGAGGTCGTGGATGCCGTCGAGCCGCGTGCGCGCCTCGTCCTCGCCCAGCACGGCCTCGCCCAGCAGGTTGAGGTTGAGACGGGCGCCCGAGGCGCGGATCGCGGCGAGGGCAGGGCCCAGCTTGTCGGGCCGGGCGTCGACGATGAGGTGGCCGACCATCTCGCGCAGGGCACGGCGGGCCAGGGGCACGGTCGGCGCGGGCAGCAGCGGTGCGAGCGCGCCGCCGGTGCGGACGGCGGCGCGGAGGTACCAGGGCAGGAAGCCGGGCACGAGCGGGGCGACGCGCTGCAGGTTCGCGGCCGCGGCGCCCAGCGACTCGGGCCGCATCACGCCGTCGACGAAGCCGATCGTGAACGGCAGGCCGTGCGGGTCCTTCAGCACCCCGGCGAGACGCGCGGCGGCCGGGTCGACGTCCGCCGCGGCGGACTCGTCCACCCAGCGGCGCGCGAGCGCGACGGCGCGCTCGGCGAGCTCGGATGCCGAAGGGGGCGCAGTGTCGTCGTCCATCACGCTTCCAGAGTGCACTGTGTCCATGCGTCCAGCGTGCGGCACGCATATGATTCGGCAAAAGCGATGATCCTCGACGGATATCGTTCGACGAGACCGATGTTTTTCCCGGCGGGTGCGAGGAGCGGACATGTTCGAGCTGCGGCGCCTGCGCCTGCTCCACGAGCTGGCGCAGCGGGGGACCATCGCCGCCGTCGCACAGGCCCTCTCGTACAGCCCGTCCACCATCTCGCAGCAGCTCGCGCAGCTGGAACGCGACGCCGGTGTGGCTCTTCTCACCCCCGACGGTCGCCGCGTCCGTCTCACCGCGCACGGCGAGACGCTGGCCGCCTTCGCGGCGCGCGCCCTCGCCGCGGACGAGGAGATCCGCGGCGAGCTCGAGGAGCTGCAGGCCGGCGTCGCCCCCGTGCGGGTCGCGGTGCTGCAGACGGCGGCGCGCACGATCGTCCCCTCCGCCCTGACCCTGCTCGCGGCGCGGGCTCCCGGGCTGCGCGTCGAGCTCGCCGAGCTGCCGCCCGAGGAGGGCCTCTTCGAGCTCGGCGCCCGGGGGTTCGACCTGGCGATCGCCGAGCAGTACCCCGGGCTGACCCGGCCGCATCGTTCCGAGCTCGACCGCGACGTGCTCGGCTCCGACCCGATCCGGCTCGCGACCTCGGGCGAGCCGCGCCCGCTCGCCGCGCTGGGCGACCGCCCGTGGGTGATGGAGCCCCGCGGGACCGCGGCGCGGGAGTGGGCCCTGCAGCAGTGCCGCGCTGCGGGTTTCGAGCCCGACGTGCGCTTCGAGCTCGCCGATCTCGGCGGGCACGTCGAGCTCATCGCGGCCGGTCACGCCGTCGGGCTGCTGCCCGACCTGCTGTGGGGCGGCGGCGTGCCCCGCGTACGGTTGACTCCCCTGCCGGGCGATCCCGTCCGCGAGATCTTCACGGCGGCGCGCCGCGCCAGCCGCAACCGGCCCGGCATCCGGGCCGTGCGCGACGCGCTCAGCGACGCGTTCGCCGCACGCTCACGCTGAGGCCGGTGCGAGGATCAGTCCCACTCGCTGGGGGCGGGGGCCTTGGTCGAGGGCAGTGCGCTGTCGCGTGCCCAGTCGGCGACCCACTGCGGCAGCGGCGGGAGGTCGTCCGGCCGCTGCAGCGCCTCGAACAGCTCGTCGGTGTTGACCACGCCGCCGCTGCGGCGCAGGAACCGCGCGCGCACGATCATCTCGGCGTAGACCTCGCCGTCGACGACGGCCCGGTGCATCTGATAGACCGCCTTGTCGTCGTGACCGTAGAGCCGCGACTCCACCGTGAACCGCTGCCACAGCTGCAGCGACTTGCGGAAGGTCACCGTCTCGCTCGCGACCACCGCATACCAGCCCTGGGCGTTCATGGCGTCCCAGATGCCGGTGCGGATGAGCAGATCGAAGCGCCCGAGGTCGAAGAGGGAGGCGTAGCGGCCGTTGTTCATGTGACCGAGCAGATCGATGTCGGTCGGCAGGGTGCGCAGCCGCAGTCGTCCCACGCTGCGCGGCGGCATCGGCCCCCGGCGGTGCAGCAGCACCTTCGCACGCCAGATCGTCAGCAGGGTCCGCCACCACACGTTCACGAAGCGCGATGCTAGCGGGTTCGACAGGGGTCCGCGGAAATCCGTTGTGGGCATCCCACAGTCCGCTCGACGCGTCCCGGGCCGTGCTGTGGGCCGGGCTGCGCCGATTTCGCGAATTCCGAGGGCCGCCGTAGAGTCTGGCCATGGCAGCCACCACCGACTTTTCAGCGCAGACCGACACCGTCGTCCGTCCCGTTCGCGACGTCGATGCCGAGGCCCTCGGACGCGTCCACGCCAGCTGCTGGCACGAGACCTACGACCATCTGATCAGCAAGGCCGCACTCGAGAACGTCTCGCCGAAGCGCCTCGCCGAGCTGTGGACCCACTGGGCGCAGCAGGGCCCCGAGTTCAAGATGTTCGCCGCCCTCGTCGACGGCGACATCGTCGGCTTCGTGGGATCGGGCCCCGCGCGCGACCGCGACGCCCCGCGCACCCGCGAGCTGTACTTCATCTACCTGCTCGACCAGTTCCACGGCACCGGCATCGGCCAGCAGCTGTTCGATGCCGCCGTCGAGCCCGGCGAGGAGCTGTACCTCTGGGTCGCCGAGGACAACCCTCGCGCGCACCGCTTCTACGTGCGCAACGGCTTCGCCCTCGACGGCGCGAGCCACACCGAGCCCTTCCTCGGCGAGACGCTCACCGAGGTCCGTTTCGTCCGCTGACGGCGTCCGCCGGGGGACGGTCAGCGTCCGCTGACCGTCCCGAACAGACGCGCGATGGGCGCCAGCACGAGCGGCCGCGCCGCCACCCAGGCTCCGGCGATCACGACGAGCGAGACGACGAACAGCCAGAAGCCGGTCCAGTTGTCGGCGTAGGCCGTCGGATCCACGGAGCCCTGCGCGGCGTACATGTGGTTGAGGTTGCGCAGCGCCCCCGTCGCCAGCACCAGCACGACGTGGATCACGATGAACACCACGAAGAACAGCATCACCGGGAAGTGCACCTTCCGCGCCCACTCGATGGGGTAGGCGGCGCTGAGCGTGAGGTTCTTCTTCGGCCACATCCCGCTCATGCGGTAGCCCGTGATCGCCGCGAGCGGGGCCGCGATGAAGACGGTCGAGAAGTACGCGAGCTGCTGCAGCGAGTTGTAGTTGACCCAGCCGTTCTCGGTGGGCCAATCCAGCGACACGTACTGCAGCGCGGCGCTGAGCGCGTTGGGGAACACCTCCCAGCTCGTCGGCACGATCCGCATCCACTGCCCGGTGACGAACAGCAGGACGATGAAGACGGCGCCGTTGACCAGCCACAGGATGTCGAGCGCCTGATGGAACCAGATCGTCAGGCTGGTCTTGCCCTTGGGGTTGTTCTTGGGCGCCCAGAACACGGTCGGACGCTTCTCGCGACGGATGGTGAGGCCCGAGCGGATGATCAGCACCATCAGGAACACGTTGAAGAAGTGCTGCCAGCCCAGCCAGGCGGGGATGCCGACGGGGGCGCCGTCGGGAAGGTGGTACTCCCCCGGGTAGGTCGCGAGGAAGTCCCGCATGCCGTCCAGGCTCAGCAGGAACCTCACCGCGAGCACGGCCATGCCCGCCGCGAACAGCAGTGCGAGGCCCCCGACGACGACGGCTCCGGCCCACTGCGTGCGGGTGAACGGTCCGACCCGTCGCGGCTCGGTCTTCGGGATGGGGCGGTGGGACACCGCGCGTCCCGCCCACGCGCTGCGCGGCACCGTCAGCGGCGCGCGGGGGCCTTCGGGCACCGCCGGGACCGCGGGTGCAGCGGTCGGCGCGACGACCTCTGCCGGTGCTTCCGCCATCGGCACCGTGGTGTCTGCCGGCGGCCAGGCCTCTCCCCCGGCCACGCGCGGCAGCCCGCGGCGCACCCCGACGCCCTGCTCGCGCACGGGCTCGGCGACCTCCGCGACGGCGGCGACCTCCGCGACGGCAGGAATCTCCGCTACCTCGGGCCAGGGCTCTCCCCCGGGCGTGCGCGGGAGTCCGCGCCGCACCGCCGAGGACGCGGCCGGAGAGGGCGCGACGGCCGCAGCGGGGGCCGCCTCCGTCACCGTCTCCACCACCGCCGCCTCAGCGCTCCCGGTGTCGAGGGGCGGCCACGGCTCGCCTCCGGCGACGCGGGGAAGCCCCCGGCGCACCGGCGATCCTCCCGTCGCCATCAGGCCTTCCTGGCTTCGAGGGCCGCGATGAGCTGCGGGACGACCGTGAACACGTCCCCCACGATGCCGAAGTCGGCGATGTCGAAGATGGGGGCGTCGCCGTCTTTATTGATCGCGACGATCGTCTTGGCGGTCTGCATGCCCGCCTTGTGCTGGATCGCGCCGGAGATGCCGAGCGCGACGTACAGCTGCGGCGAGACGGAGACGCCGGTCTGGCCGACCTGGTGCGAGTAAGGGACGTAGCCGGCATCCACGGCCGCCCGCGAGGCACCCACCGCGGCGCCGAGGGTGTCGGCGAGCTGCTCGACCAGCGCGAACTTCTCGGCCGAGCCGAGTCCGCGCCCGCCCGAGACGACCTTCGCGGCGCCGCGCAGCTCGGGCCGCGACGACGCGGCGACCTCCGCCTCGAAGCCGGTGATCCGCGCGGCGGGCGCGCCCGAGGCGGCGACCTCCAGCGGCACGGCCTGCGCCGCCGTCGACGCGGCGCGCGCGTCGACGGCTCCCTGCCGGACCGTCACCACGAGGGTCCCGAACGTCGGCGCGCTCGTGACGTTGTACGACCCGCCGTAAACGGAGTGCTGCGCCAGCACGCCCTCCTCGTCGCGGGCGACGCCCACCGCGTCCACCGCGAGCGCCGAGCGGGTGCGTGCCGCGAAGCGGCCGGCGACGTCGCGGCCCTCGATCGAGTTCGACACCAGCACCGCGTCCGGCTGCACGAGCGCGGATGCCGCGGCGAGCGCGTCGACGAGCGGGACGGTGAGGGCGCTGTCCGCACCGCCGAGCGGGGCGGTCAGCACGAGGGGCGCGCCGAGCGCGCCGGCGGCCTCGACGAGCGCCGCGTGGCGCGACTCGTCGGCGACGACCAGCGCGACGGGCGCACCGATACCGGCGGCGGCCCCGAGGAGCCCCGCGGCCGAGCTCGCGAGCTCACCGGCCGGGGTGACGTCCAGCAGGACGAGGATCGAATCCGCGGCGAAGTCCACCATGTCGTTTCCCACCTTGTTCCTCAGGCCAGTCTGTTCTCGACGAGGAACGCGGCGAGCTTGTCGGCGGCATCCCCCTCATCGACGATCTTCACACCCGCGCCGCGCGGCGGCTTCTGTCCGACGGCGGTCATGATCGACTGCGGCGCGGTGGCCGGGTCGACATCGACGTCGAGGTCGGCGAGCGAGACCGTCTCGAACGGCTTCTTCTTCGCCGCCATGATGCCCTTGAAGTTCGGGAATCGGGCGTCGGGCAGCGCCTCCGTGATCGAGATCACGGCGGGCAGCGGCGCCGTCACGCGTGCCGTGCCGAAGTCGGTCGCCCGCGTTCCGGCGACCTCGCTCTCGCCGATCTCGACCGACGAGAGGGCGGTGGCCTGGGGCACCTGCAGATGCTCGGCGATCATGGCGGGAAGCACCCCGCCCGTGCCGTCGGTGGAGAGGTTGCCGGTGATGACGAGGTCGAACCCCGCCCGTCGGACGGCGGCGGCCAGCACGGCGGCGGTGACGCCCAGGTCGGCGCCGGAGAGCGCGGGGTCGACGACCTGCACCGCGGACGCCGCCCCCATGGCGAGACCCTTGCGCACGGTCGCGGCGGCATTCTCGGAGGCCATCGAGACGACCGTGACCTCGGTGCCGGGGTGCGCGTCGGCGTAGCTCAGCGCCACCTCGAGCGCCCGCTCTCCGATCTCGTCGAGCACGCGGTCAGAGGCGCCGCGGTCGGCGAGACCGGTCTCGAGATCGAGCCTCCGGTCGCCATAGGTGTCGGGGACTTCTTTGACCAGCACCACGATCTTCATCGGTTCTCCTTCACGACGCACTCATTCTAGAAGGTGCGACTCAGTATCGCATCCGTTGACACTGAGGCTCACGCGCTAGCGTGAGAGCACACACCCGCCCCGAGGAGGACCCGTGAACCGTGACCCGTCGCCGCGCCGCGACCCCATCGCCGAGGCGCGCCGGCAGTGGGTGGAGCACGGCTGGGCGGATGCCGCGGCCGGCATGACCGCCGTCACGAGCATCATGCGCGCCCACCAGCTGCTCCTGGCCCGTGTCGATGAGGCGCTGAAGCCGTTCGCCCTCACCTTCGCGCGGTACGAGCTGCTGACCCTGCTGAGCTTCACCCGCGCGGGGCGGATGCCGCTGTCCTCGGCGGCGAGCCGCCTGCAGGTGCATCCCACGAGCGTGACGAACACCGTCGATCGGCTCGAAGCAGCCGGACTGGTCACGCGCGAGCCCCACCCGGGCGATCGGCGCGCGACGCTCGTCGCACTGACCCCGGCGGGACGCGAGCTGGCGGCGCGTGCCACGGCGGCGCTCAACGCCCGCGTGTTCGCGGCGCCGGGCCTCGACGACGGCGACGTGGAGGGGCTCATCGCGATCGTGGCGCGGTTGCGCGCCGGCGCCGGCGACGTGGTCAGCGATTCGTGAACCTCGGCGCGCGCTTCTCGCGGAAGGCGGCCATGCCCTCCTTCTGGTCGTCGAGGCCGAACAGCGACGTGAACACCTGCTTCTCAAACCGCAGCCCCTCCGCACCGGTCGTCTCCAGCGACGCCCGCAGCGACTCCTTGGCGGCGTAGAGCACCGGCAGCGACTTCGCCGCGATCTGCTCGGCCATGGCCTCCGCCTCGGCGAGCAGGTCGGCGGCGGGGACGACGCGCGAGACGAGGCCGGAGCGCTCGGCCTCCGCGGCATCCATCATGCGGCCCGTGAGGACGAGCTCGGCCGCCTTGTAGTAGCCGATCGCGCGCGGCAGGCGCTGGGTGCCGCCGAGGCCGGGGATGACCCCGAGCGTGATCTCGGGCTGGCCGAAACGCGCGGTGTCGGCGGCGAGGATGATGTCGCACGCCATCGCCAGCTCGCACCCCCCGCCGAGCGCGTACCCCGCGACGGCGGCGATGACCGGCGTGCGCACGCGCGAGAAGGCCTCGAGACCGGTGAAGGGGCTGCGCAGCGACATCTCGACCGGCGACTTGTCCTCCATCTCCTTGATGTCGGCGCCGGCGGCGAACGCGCGCTCCGACCCGGTCACGACGATGCAGCCGATCTGCTCGTCGGCGTCGAACGCGACGGCCGCGTCGGCCAGCTCGCCCAGCAGCGTGGAGTTGAGCGCGTTGAGCGCCTCGGGGCGGTTCAGGGTGATCCACCCGACGCGGCCGCGGATGGAGACGAGGAGGGTGGAGTAGTCGCTCATGTGCTCATGCTCCCAGAACGTCGCGGCCGATGATCACGCGCATGATCTCGTTCGTGCCCTCCAGGATCTGATGCACCCGCAGATCGCGCACCACCTTCTCGATGCCGTACTCCTGCAGGTAGCCGTAGCCGCCGTGCAGCTGCAGCGCACGGTTGGCGACCTCGAAGCCGGCATCGGTCGCGAAGCGCTTGGCCATCGCGCACTGCACCGCGACGTCGTCGGCGTGGGTGTCGATCGCGCGGGCGGCGTCGCGGACGAGCGCGCGGGCCGCCTGCAGCTGGGTCGCCATGTCGGCGAGCGCGAACACCACGCTCTGGCGTTCGGCCAGCGCCTCGCCGAACGTGAAGCGCTCGTGCACGTAGCGCACGGCACGATCGAGCGCCCACTGGGCACCGCCGACGGAGCAGGCCGCGATGTTGACGCGGCCGCCGTTGAGACCGCTCATCGCGATGCGGAACCCGCCGCCCTCGCTTCCCAGCAGAGCGGATGCCGGGACCCGCACCTCGTCGAGGATCACCTGGCGGGTGGGCTGCGCGTTCCACCCCATCTTGCGCTCGTTGGGGCCGAAATTCAGCCCCACGGCGTCCGCCGGAACCAGGAAGGCGCTGATCCCGCGCGCCCCGGGCTCGCCGGTGCGGGCCATGACGACGTAGACCGCCGCGTCGCCGGCGCCGGAGATGAACTGCTTCACGCCGGTGAGCACGTAGGCGTCGCCGTCGGCGATCGCACTGGTGGTGATGGCCGCGGCATCCGAGCCGGCACCGGGCTCGGTGAGGCAGTAGGCGCCGAGGTCGCGCAGGGTCGTCAGCCGCGGCAGCCACTCGTGGCGCTGCGCCTCGGTGCCGTGGGTGTCGATCATCCACGCGACCATGTTGTGGATGCTGATGTAGGCCGCGATCGTCGGGTCGCCCATCGCCAGGTGCTCGAAGATCAGCGCGGCGTCCTCGCGCGCGAGCCCGGTGCCGCCGACGTCTTCGCGCACGTACAGTCCGCCGAGCCCCAGCTCACCGGCGTCGGCGAGCACGTCGCGGGGGAAGTGCTTGTCGCGGTCCCACTCCAGAGCGTGCGGCTCGAGCCGGGTGCGCGCGAACTCGCGCACCGCGTCGAGGATCGCTCCGCGCTCATCGGCGGAGAGCGAGGGGGTGAAAGTCATGCTCATCGCGTCACGTCCTTGTGAAACAGATCGACAGCCAGAATCGTGCCGGGTAGGGCACAGCGATCATTTTACATGGACGTCCTAGTAAATGGGGACGCCGCCCCCTACAGCCGTTCGATGATCGTCGCGTTGGCCATGCCGCCGCCCTCGCACATCGTCTGCAGGCCGTAGCGACCGCCCGTGGCCTCGAGGTGCGCGAGCAGCGTTCCGAGCAGGCGCGTGCCGCTGGATCCGAGCGCGTGACCGAGCGCGATCGCCCCTCCCCACGGGTTGAGCTTCGCGGCATCCGCCCCGAGCTCTGCCGCCCAGGCGAGGGGCACCGACGCGAACGCCTCGTTCACCTCGTAGGCGTCGAGGTCGTCGATCGTCAGCCCGCTCCGCTCGAGGATGCGCCGCGTCGCGGGGATCGGCCCCGTCAGCATCAGGAGGGGATCGTCGCCGACGACCGCGAAGGCGTGGAAGCGGGCCCGGGGTGTGAGCCCGAGCTCGAGCGCCTTCTCCTCGCTCATGATCAGCGCCGCGGAGGCGCCGTCGGTCAACGGCGAGGAGTTGCCGGGGGTGATCCGCCAGTCGATCTCGGGGAAGCGCTGCGCCGCGGCATCCGTCCGGAAGGCGGGCGCCAGCCCGGCCAGGGCGGCGACGGTCGTTCCCGGTCTCACCGTCTCATCGGCCGTGACCCCGGCGACCGCGAGCATCTGCGAGGCGAACCGGCCCTGCGCCTGCGCCTCGGCCGCCCGCTCGTGGGACTCCGCCGCGAACGCGTCGAGCTCTTCGCGCGAGAACCCCCAGCGCGCGGCGATGAGCTCCGCGGAGACGCCCTGGTTCACGAGCCCGTCGGGGTAGCGCGCGTGCAGCCCCGGCGAGAAGGGCGAGCCCGCGACGGAGGCCGCGACACCCAGCGGCACCCGGCTCATCGACTCGACGCCTCCCGCGATGACCACGTCGTACTGGCCGGAGATGACGCCCTGGGCGGCGAAGTGCGCGGCCTGCTGGCTCGATCCGCACTGCCGGTCGATCGTCGTCGCCGGCACCCGCTCGTCGAAGCCGGCGGCGAGCACCGCCTGCCGGGCGACGTTCATCGTCTGCTCGCCGACCTGACTGACGCAGCCGAGCAGCACGTCGTCGACCTGCGTCGAGGCGAGCCCGTTGCGCGCCAGCGTCGCGCGCAGCACCTCGGCCGCGAGGTCGACGGGATGGATGCCGCTGAGCGCCCCGCCCGGCTTACCGCGCCCGGACGGGGTGCGCACGACGTCGACGATGACGGCGGTGCGCATGTCCGCTCAGCCCTCGGCTTCGGCGGCCCGCAGCGCGATCGACGAGGTGCCGGCCTCGTCGACGAACCCGTCGACGTGCCGCTCGTCGACACCGCTGTAGGCCGACAGGGGGCGGATGAGCGCGTTGGATGCCGCCTGCTCCCTGATGTGGGCGGTCCACCCGACGACCCGCGCCGCGACGAACAGCGGCGTGAAGGTGAGCGTGTCGAAGCCCATCAGGTTGTACGCGGGGCCCGACGGGTAGTCGAGGTTGGGGTAGATGCCCTTGCGCTCGACGAACTCGCGCTCGAGCGTCGCGTAGAGCGCTTCGACGTCGGGACGGTCGTAGTGGACGATGAGCGTGTCGAGGGCGGCCTTCATCGTCGGGACGCGCGAGTCGCCGTGCTTGTACACGCGGTGGCCGAAGCCCATGATCTTGCGCTTCTCGGCGAGGGCGCGATCGAGCCACGGCCCGACGTTGTCGGCGTCGCCGATCTCGTCGAAGATGTGCAGGACGGCCTCGTTCGCGCCGCCGTGCAGCGGCCCCTTGAGCGCTCCGATCGCCCCCACGACCGCCGAGTACAGGTCGCTGAGGGTCGAGGTGATCACCCGCGCCGTGAACGTCGACGCGTTGAAGGAGTGCTCCGCGTAGAGGATCATCGAGCGGTTGAAGGCGTCGACGACGACGGGGTCGAACTCCTCGCCGAAGGTCATCCAGAGGAAGTTGGCCGCGTAGTCGAGGTCGTCGCGTGGGGCGATGGGCTCCTGGCCGCGGCGCCGGCGCTGTCCGTAGGCGACGATCGCGGGCAGGGCCGCGAACAGGCGGATGCTGCGGGCGAGGTTGTCGGCGGGCGACCCGCTCGCGTCGAGCACCGAGCCGGTGCCGGCGAGGTCGCGGGCGCCGAGCACGCTGACGGCGGAGCGCACCTCGTCCATCGGGTGCGCGTCGAGCGGAGTCAGCTCGATCACCGCCCTGACGTCGTCGGCGAGCGCGCGGTACCGGCGCTCGGTGGCCCGCAGCTCGGCGAGCTGGTCGGCGGTCGGCAGCTCGCCGTTCCACAGCAGGTAGGCGACGGCTTCGGCCGGCTGCGTCGCGGCCAGCTCGTGCACCGGATAGCCGCGGTAGAGCAGGGAGTTCGTCTCCGGGTTGACCTTGCTGATGGCGGTCGTGTCGGCGACGACGCCCGCCAGTCCCTTGTGGATCTGCTGGTCGCTCATGTCACTCCTTCGTGATCTGGAAGTCGAAGATGCTCGAATCGAAGTGGTTGTAGCCCTCGTAGTCGATGAGGTCGTACAGCTCGGCGCGATGCTGCATCTCGCCGAGACGGGACGTGAGACGCCCCTCGTCGTTCAGGGTATCCAGCGCGCGGGAGGCCGCGCCCATCGCGATCCGCAGGAGAGAGACCGGCCAGATCACGATCTGCACGCCCGCATCCCGCAGCTGGTCGACCGTGAACAGGTCGCTCTTGCCGAACTCTGTCATGTTCGCCAGCACCGGCACGTCGACGGCGGCGCACACGGCCTCGAACTCCGAGAGGTCGCGCATCGCCTCGGGGAAGATCGCGTCGGCCCCGGCATCCACCAGCGCCTTGGCGCGGTCGACGGCGGCGTCCAGGCCCTCTATCGCACGGATGTCGGTGCGCGCCATGACGAGGAAGTTCGGGTCGCGGCGGGCATCGACGGCGGCGCGGATGCGCTGCAGCGCGGTACCGGTGTCGACGACCTGCTTGCCGTCGAGGTGGCCGCAGCGCTTCGGGTTGACCTGGTCTTCGATGTGCGTGCCCGCGAGCCCCGCGTCCTCGAGGGTCTGGATGGTGCGCGCGACGTTCATCGGCTCGCCGAAGCCGGTGTCGGCGTCGATGATCGCCGGGAGCTCGGTCATGCGGGCGATCTGCTGCCCGCGACCGGCGACCTCCGTGAGGGTCGTGAGCCCGATGTCGGGAAGCCCGAGGTCGGCGCTCAGGACGGCGCCGGAGATGTAGACGCCCTCGAACCCCTTCTGCTCGATCAGCCGCGCCGACAGCGGGTTGAACGCGCCGGGGAAGCGGACGAGCTCTCCCGCGCGCAGGCGTTCGCGCAGCAGGCGCCGCTTCTCGGATGCCGGGGTCTGGCTGTACAGCATCAGTCGGCTCCGTCCTGGGTACTCCGGTCGTCGAGCGAGGAGCGGAGCGACGAGTCGAAACGGAGCATCAGAACAGCCCCTTCGGGCTCGGAACCGAGGCCAGCACGCCGTCGCGGGCGACGATGTTGAGCTGCCGCACCTCATCGGCGGTCAGCTCGGGCAGTCGCTCGGCGAGGGCGAGGAACCGCTCGATCTCGGCGGGCTCCAGCACCGGCTCGGCGAGCAGGCGGAACTTGCGGATGTAGTCGGCGCGCGCGAACGGGCGCGCGCCGAGCGGGTGGGCGTCGGCGACCGCGATCTCGTCGACGATCGTCGAACCGTCCGTGAGACGGATCTCGACGCGTCCACCGAAGGCCTTCTCGTCGGGGTCGTCGGAGTGGTAGCGGCGGGTCCACTCGGCATCCTCGGCGGTCGTGATCTTGTGCCACAGCGCGACGGTGTCCTCGCGTGCCGCCCGCTCAGGCAGGTACGAGTCGACGTGGTGCCAGCCGCCGTCCTGCAGGGCGACGGCGAAGATGTACGGGATCGAGTGGTCGAGGGTCTCGCGGGAGGCCGCCGGGTCGTACTTCTGCGGGTCGTTGGCGCCGGAGCCGATCACGTAATGCGTGTGGTGGCTGGTGTGCAGCACGATGCTCTCGACGTTCGCGGGGTCGGCGAGCTCGGGATGGGTGCCGTGGAGCTTTCGGGCCAGGTCGATCCAGGCCTGCGCCTGGTACTCGGCCGAGTGCTCCTTCGTGTAGGAGTCGAGGATCGCCCGCTTGGGCTCGCCGGGGGCGGGCAGCGGCACGTCGTACGCGGCGTCCTTGCCGTCCAGCATCCAGGCGATGACGCCGTCCTCGCCCTCGTAGATGGGCGACGGCGAGGTCTGCCCGCGCATCGCGCGGTCGACGGCCTCGACCGCCATCTTGCCCGCGAACGCGGGGGCGTGCGCCTTCCACGTGGAGATCTCGCCCTTGCGCGACTGACGGGTGGCCGTGGTCGTGTGCAGGGCCTGCGCGACGGCCTGGGCGATGGTGCCGGCCTCGAGGCCGAGGAGCGTGCCGATTCCGGCGGCCGCGGACGGGCCGAGGTGGGCGACGTGGTCGATCTTGTGCCGGTGCAGGCTGATGGCGCGCACCAGATCCATCTGGATCTCGTAGCCGGTCGCGATGCCGCGCACCAGCGCCGCCCCGTCGGCGCCGACGTGCTGGGCGACGGCGAGGATCGGCGGGATGTTGTCGCCCGGGTGGGAGTACTCCGCGGCGAGGAAGGTGTCGTGGTAGTCGAGCTCGCGCACGGCGACGCCGTTGGCCCACGCCGCCCACTCCGGGCTGGTGCGCACGTCGTCGGGCTCGCCGAACACGGTCGCGCCGTGTCCGCCGCGCGACACGGGGTGGTCGAGCGCCTGCGCGCGGGCGGCGGTCACGGGGCCCCGGGTGAGGGATGCCGCGGCCACCGCGGCATTGTCAATGACGCGGTTGATGATCATCTCGACGACCTCGGGCAGGGCGGCCACCGGGTCGGCGGCGACCTCGGCGATCGCGAACGCGAGCTGATCCTCGCGCGCGAGGTTCTCCTCGCTGCGGTGCACACGGACGTGGTGGGTGACGGTCATGGGGTTCCTTCCAACGAGGCGAGGATCGCGGCGAGCGCGTTGTGCAGGTGGACGTGGGTGGCGTGCGCGGCGAGCTCCGCGTCGCCGGCCCCGATGGCCGACGCGATGAGCCGGTGCTCGGCCACGGACGCCGCGAGCCGCTCGGGGTTGTCGCGTGCGAGGCGGCGCACGCGCACGAGGTGCGTGCGGACCGTCTTCAGCGCCGCGGTCAGGTAGTCATTGGCGACGGCGAAATCGAGCGCGTCGTCGAAGCGCGCGATGAGGGCGTAGTAGGCGTCGGGGTCGGCGGCGGCATCCGTGGCGGCGAACTCGGTCGCCAGCGCGGCGAACGGCGGCGTGGCCCCGGAGCGGACCGCCAGGCGCGCGGCGGTCTCTTCGAGCGCCCGGCGCACCTCGAACAGCTCGCGGATGTCGTCGGCGTCGAGGTCGCTGACGACGGTCATGCGCGGCGACGCCTGCACGACGAGCCCGTCCGCGGCGAGCCGGCCGAGCGCCTCGCGCAGCGGCGTGCGGCTCACGCCGAGGCGCACCGACTGCTCCACCTCGGCGAGCACGGCGCCGGGGCGGAGGACGCCGGACTGGATCTCGTCGAGGAGAGTGCGGTAGGCCCGATCGCTCGCACGCACGACAACTCCTCTCGTCGACATCACTGTATACAAAAGTAGCTCTGAGAGGAAGTCATCGGCCCCGCTCTGCTACTAGTGCATACAGAAGGTCGTGCGCGCCGCGGTTCAGTGGGGAACGTGGAGCCGATGGGTCAACACGGCGAGGTGCAGGGCCGCGATCTGCTCGCCGTCGTCGAAGTCGATACCGAGCAGGTCTTCGAGCAGGGCGATGCGCTGGTAGAAAACCGAGCGCGACAGGTGCGCCGCCTCCGCGGCCGCCGTGCGGTTGGACGGGTGCGCCAGCAGGGCCGCGAGCACGTCGAGCAGGTCGCCGCCGCGGCCCCGTGCCTCGGCCAGCACCGGGGCGAGCATCCGGTCCGCGTGCGCGACGAGGCGATGATCGTCACGCATCGCGGCGACGACCCGGGTCAGGGGCCGCTCGACGGTGCGGCGCCCGTCGCCCTCGCGGTCGCGGCGCGCGCTGCGGATGCCGTCGTCGGCCGCGACGAGGTCGATCGTCTCGCGCAGCGCACCGACGAGCAGGCCCATGCCCCGCTCGTCCTCGACGGAGGGGATGGCGACACCGGGGCCGAGCACGACGCGCGGCCGCGCCGGGCGCGACGGCAGGGTCGTCGCAGAGGCGCCGGCGGAGGCGGTGGCGACGCGCAACGCCTCCTCCAGTGCGGCGGCGAAGGCGTCGGCGCGATTGTCCGCGGCGGTCGCGGCGCGGGCGGGTACGGTGAGCAGCACCGGCGTGCGGACGAGGCCCGACCCGTCCTCCAGTGTCGCGCTCGAACCGCACACGGCACGCGCACCCAGCGCGGCGGCGGCGACGTCCGCCGCGGTCGCGACACCCACGGCATCCTCGCGACCGGCCGGGGCCAGCGCGACGAGCGGGAACGCGACGACGCCGGCGAGGGGCAGGCCGGCCGCGTCCAGGCGGGCCGCCGCCGCCCCGAGGCTCGTGAACCGGCCGTCGACGAGCGCGTCGACGACGCGGCGGCGCCCCAGCCGGGACCACTCCTCTCCCCCCGGATCGGCGAGCCGGCCCAGGGCGAGCGCCGTGGCCGCCTGCTCGAGGACGGCCTCCCGTCCGGCCGGGTGCGGTGTTCCGGGCAGCGCGACGAGCCATCCCCACCGGATGCCGCGGGCTTCGACGGCGACGATCGCCCGCCCCTCGTGGTCGGGGGCCGCCGCGGCCGCACGCGACCGGCGTCCCCAGCCGCGGAGGGTCTGCGTCTCGATCGCCCCGCCGACATGGGCGACCACCACCTCGTGCGCGACGGTCTCCAGCACGACGGGGGCGGCGAGGGCGAGCCCGACCTGCTCGACGATGAACTCGGCCGGCGCTCCGCGCAGCGCCAGCCCGGTGAACAGGGTCCGTACCGCGTCGCGCGCCTCCAGCGCCGTCGTCTGGTCGGCGATGATGCGACGGTGCACGGCCTCGGTGATCGTGACGAACTTGACCTCGCGGTGGAGGGCGACCAGCGCGAGGCCCGCCGAGCGGGCGGCATCCGCGAGGACCGCCGGCACGTAGCGGTAGTGCGAGCCGAGCTCGAGCACGATGCCCGCCGCGCCGACCCGGGCCAGCTGCGTCACGAACCCGGCGAGCAGGGCGGGGTCGTCCGGCCAGCCGGAGCCCGTCGACAGCAGCAGCTCACCCCCTTCGAGCAGCCGCGCGACGTCGGCGCTGTCGGAGACGTGGACCCATCGCACGGCGGCGCCGAGGGCGTCGCCGCCGACGACCACGACGGGCGCTCCGGCGGAGAACACCGCCAGGGCGAGCACCTCCGCCACGGTCGGCAGAACCGTCGTCGGACGTTCTGTCCGGGAAACGTCTACATCGTGACGAACAGACACCTGCGCCTCCCCCATCGCTGAGTCAGCATAAGCATGGCACGTGCCGGTCGATCTGTCCGACCCGCGTACCCGCCCGTCGTCTCCCCTCCCGTCAGGAGCCCCGCATGGATCTCATCCGTCACCACGTCGCCGGCCGATCGACCGGATCGGCCGAGCGCACCGGCCCCGTCTACGACCCGGCGACCGGCGTCGTGCAGGCGGAGGTCGCGTTCGCCTCGACCGCCGAGACGGATGCCGCGATCGCGGCGGCCGCCGCCGCGCTGCCGGCCTGGCGGGCGACGAGCCTCATCAAGCGCGCCGACGTGTTCTTCCGCCTGCGCCACCTCCTCGTCGAGCGGGCGGACGAGCTCGCCGCCATCATCACCGCCGAGCACGGCAAGGTGCTCTCCGACGCGAAGGGCGAGATCAGCCGCGGCATCGAGAACGTCGAGTTCGCGGCGGGACTCGTCCATCTGCTGAAGGGCGAGCACGCCGAGCAGGTCTCGCGCGGCGTGGACGTGCACTCGGTGAAGCAGCCGGTGGGCGTCGTGGGCGCGATCACCCCGTTCAACTTCCCGGTGATGGTTCCGCTGTGGATGACGGCATCCGCCATCGCGTGCGGCAACACCGTGGTGCTGAAGCCGAGCGAGAAGGACCCCTCGGCCGCGCTCTTCCTCGCGCGGCTCTACGAGGAGGCGGGCCTGCCGGCGGGTGTCCTCAACGTCGTGCACGGCGACAAGGTCGCCGTCGACGCGATCCTCGACTCCCCCACCGTCCGCGCCGTGAGCTTCGTCGGCTCGACGCCGATCGCACGCTCGATCTACGAGCGCGCCGCCGCGAACGGCAAGCGCGTGCAGGCCCTCGGCGGCGCCAAGAACCACATGGTCGTCATGCCCGACGCCGACCTGGATGCCGCGGCCGACGCCGCCGTGTCGGCCGCCTACGGTTCGGCCGGCGAGCGCTGCATGGCCGTCTCCGTGCTCGTCGCCGTCGGCGACGACGTGGCGGACGCGCTGGTCGAGAAGGTCGCGGAGCGCATCGCCGGGCTGACCATCGGCGCGGGCACCGACCCGGCGAGCGAGATGGGCCCGCTCATCACGCGCGAGCACCGCGACAAGGTCGCCGCGTACGTCTCCGGCGCCGCCGCCGAAGGCGCGACGGTGGTCGTCGACGGCACGACGCAGCAGTTCGAGGGCGACGGCTTCTTCATCGGCGTCTCGCTCGTCGACCGGGTCGCTCCCGGCATGAAGGTCTACGACGAGGAGATCTTCGGCCCTGTGCTCTCCGTCGCACGCGTCGCGACCTACGACGAGGCGGTCGCCCTCATCAACGGGAGCCCCTTCGCGAACGGCACCGCGGTGTTCACGCGCGACGGCGGCACCGCCCGCCAGTTCGAGTTCGACATCGAGGTGGGGATGGTCGGCGTCAACGTGCCCATCCCCGTGCCGGTGGGCGCGTTCTCCTTCGGCGGGTGGCGCAACTCGCTGTTCGGCGACTCGCACATCTACGGCCCCGAGTCGATCCACTTCTACACGCGGAGCAAGGTCGTGACGACCCGCTGGCCCGACCCCAGCGAGAGCCAGATCAGCCTCGGCTTCCCCAGCAACCACTGACCCCGCGGCATCCGAAGGAGACACCATGAGCACCATCGCCCCCGCCGCCGACCCCGCCGCCGACGCGGCCGTCCGCGGCGACGACCGCCGCCACGTCTTCCACTCCTGGAGCGCGCAGGCCCTGATCGACCCGCTGCCGGTCGCGGGCGGCGCGGGTGCGACGTTCTGGGACTACGCCGGACGCAGCTACCTCGACTTCTCGTCGCAGCTGGTGAACCTCAACCTCGGCCACCAGCACCCCGACCTCGTCGCGGCCATCCAGGAGCAGGCCGGGCGCCTGGCGACGATCCAACCGTCGATGGCGAACGACACGCGCGGCGAGCTGGCGCGGCGGATCAGCGAGATCTCCCCCGACGGCTTCTCGAAGGTGTTCTTCACCAACGGCGGGGCGGATGCCAATGAGAACGCGGTCCGGATGGCGCGCCTGGTCACCGGCAAGCGCAAGGTGCTCGCGATGTACCGCAGCTACCACGGCAACACGTCGACGGCCATCACGCTGACGGGCGACCCGCGCCGGTGGGCGAACGAGCCGGCCGACGCGTCCGTCGTGCACTTCTTCGGTCCGTACGCCTACCGGTCGCCGTTCCACGCGGACTCCCCGGAGCAGGAGGCCGAGCGGGCGCTCGCGCATCTCGAACAGACGATCATCCTGGAGGGCGCCTCGACGATCGGCGCGATCATCATCGAGTCCGTCGTCGGCACCAACGGCGTGCTCATCCCGCCGCCCGGGTATCTGCCGGGCGTCCGCGAGCTGTGCGACCGCTACGGCATCGTGTACATCGCCGACGAGGTCATGGTCGGCTTCGGACGGCTGGGCACCTGGTGGGGCTTCGAGAACTTCGACGTCGTGCCCGACCTCATCACCTTCGCGAAGGGCGTCAACTCGGGCTACGTGCCGCTGGGCGGCGTCGTCGTCTCCGACCGCATCGCGGCGCACTTCGACACCGTGTCGTTCCCCGGCGGGCTCACCTACTCGGGCCACCCGCTGGCGTGCGCCCCGGGGATCGCGACCTTCGAGGTGTTCCGTCGCGACGGCATCCTGGAGCGCGTCCGCGACCTCGGCGAGCGTGTCGTGCGTCCGCGACTGGAGCAGATGACAGAGCGGCATCCGTCGGTCGGCGAGGTGCGCGGACTCGGCCTGTTCTGGGCGATCGAGCTGGTGCGCGACCGGCAGACGCGCACGCCGCTGGTTCCGTTCAACGCGGCGGGGGCGGATGCCGCCCCGATGGCCGCGTTCGCCGCGGCGTGCAAGAAGGCGGGGCTCTGGCCGTTCACGCACTTCAACCGCGTGCACGTGGCGCCGCCCTTGATCGTGTCGGAGGACGACCTCGTGCGGGGCCTCGACATCATCGACCGCGCGCTCGAGGTCACCGATGCCGAGGTGGCATCGTGACGCCGTCGACGACCGTGCTCCGCAACGTCGTCGACGGCGTGCCGGTCGCCTCGGCCGGCGCGGCCCTGCCGCTCGTGAGCCCGGTGACCGGCGAGGTGTACGCGCACGCGCCGATCTCGACGGCGGACGAGGTGGATGCCGCGTTCGCGGCGGCAACCCGCGCCTTCGAGACGTGGAAGCGGACGACGCCCGCCCAGCGCCAGCTGCTGCTGTTCCGCCTCGCGGATGCGCTCGAGGCGCACGCGGAGGAGTTCGCCGATCTGGAGTCGCAGGACACCGGCAAGCCCCGGGCGAGCCTCGTGGCCGACGAGATCGTCCAGTCGATCGACCAGCTGCGCTTCTTCGCGGGCGCCGCCCGCGACCTCGACGGGCGGGCGGCGGCCGAGTACGCGGAGGGGTTCACCTCCTACGTGCGCCGCGAGCCGATCGGTGTGGTCGCGCAGGTGACGCCGTGGAACTACCCCCTGAACATGGCGGTGTGGAAGATCGGTCCGGCCCTCGCGGCGGGCAACACCGTCGTGCTGAAGCCGAGCGAGACGACGCCGCAGACGACGGTGCGCCTCGCGGAGCTCGCCGCCGGGATCCTTCCCGCGGGTGTCTTCAACGTCGTGCTCGGCGACCGGGAGACCGGCCGGATGCTGGTCGAGCATCCGACGCCGCAGCTCGTCGCGATCACCGGCTCGGTGCGCGCCGGGATGCAGGTGGCCGCGTCGGCCGCGCAGGACCTCAAGCGCGTGCACCTCGAGCTCGGCGGCAAGGCGCCGGCGCTGGTGTTCGCCGACGCCGACCTGGATCGCGCGGCGCCCGGCATCGTGGAGGCCGCGTTCTTCAATGCGGGACAGGACTGCACCGCCGCGACCCGCGTGCTCGTGGATGCCGCGGTGCACGACGACCTGGTCGAGAGACTCGTGGCCCACACGCGCGACCACGCGAGAGCCGGCGCGCCGGACGACCCCGACGCGTTCTTCGGCCCGGTGAACAACCCCGACCAGCTCGCGCGCGTGCAGGGGTTCGTCGACCGGCTGCCGTCGCACGCGTCGATCGCGATCGGCGGACGCCGACAGGGCGAGACGGGCTGCTTCTTCGAGGCGACGATCGTCACGGGTGTGCGCCAGGACGACGAGGTGGTGCAGCAGGAGATCTTCGGCCCGGTGCTCACGGTGCAGCCGTTCACGTCGGAGGAGGACGCGCTCGCGCTGGCGAACGGGGTGCCGTACGCCCTCGCGGCGTCGGTCTGGACCCGCGAGCACGCCCGAGCGCTGCGGTTCTCGCGCGACCTCGACTTCGGCTGCGTGTGGATCAACGCGCACATCCCCTTCGTCTCCGACATGCCGCACGGCGGCTTCAAGCACTCCGGGTACGGCAAGGACCTCTCCGTCTACGGCTTCGAGGACTACACCCGCATCAAGCACGTCATGGCGAGCCTGGACTGACGCACACGGCCGGACCCCGCTCGGCGTCAGAAGGGTGGTGGCTCGGCCGGCGTGGGTTCGGGGACGAATCTGACGAGGCTGGGTGGGTGGTCTTCGTAGTGTCGTCCGGTGGGTGAAGTCCATTGGAGGGTTCCGTGGCCGAGGTGTCGGACCCGCCAGGCGGTGTGGTGCTTGACGGTGTGGTGGCGGCGGCACAGGTGGGCGAGGTTGTCGGGGGCGGTGGGGCCGCCGTCTGCGGCTGCGGTGGTGTGGTCGCGGTCGCACCGGTGGGCGGGGCGGGTGCAGCCGGGGGTGCGGCAGCGTTCATCCCGTGCAGCGAGGTAACGGCGGATCTCGGCGGACGGCCGGTACCGGTCGACGGCGACGGGGATGCCGGTGGTCGGGTCGGTGAACACCCGATCCCACCCGGGGGCCAGGGCGGCCAGGCGTCGGGCAAGCCCCGGGTCGATGGGCCCGTACCCGGCGAGCAGGGCCGGGCCTCCGTCGGGGTCACCGGCGAGGGTGAGGGCGGGGACCGTCACCTGGATCTGCGTCGTCACCGTCTCGATACCGGCCCCGGTGGCTCGGGTGGAGGGAGTAGCGGTCAGGAGCAGGTCGGTGAGGATGTCCGCACGCACCTGCGCGAGCGTACGAGAGTCCTTCACGGCGGTTGCCGTGGTCGTGGTCGTGCAGGTCACGTCGGTGGGGCGGGCGGGGCCCGTGGCGGGCGCGCGACTGGTGATGAGCGTCTCGCCACGGCGGGTGTCGCTTGCGCCCCCGGCAGCAGTCGTGCGCACACCGGCGTCGTCGATCACCGTTCGCGGGCGGGAGGTGACATCCGCCTCACCGTCGCTGTCCTCGTCGGTCTGATCGAGGATCGCCCGACCCCGCGCGGTCAGGGTGTCGTGGATGGCATGGGCGAGGGGTGCGGGAAGGTCCGCGATGAGTCTGGCCATCCCATCCTCCAACGGGAACAACCGCACCGAGCGTTCCTCATACGCGCGCTGCGCGGCCTCGGTGAACGCAGTCGGGTCGATGGTCGCGGCGATCGCCTTCGCCGCCGCAGTCATCCGCGCAGGCGACTCCGACCGGGCCGCCTCCAGAGCGAGGGTCTCGTACCGTCCCCGGTCTTCCTCGGTCGTCAACAGCGTGCCGGTGCGGCTGATCGCCCACGCATGAGCGGCATCGATCTCCCCGCCCGCCCACACCTCAAACGTCCGCGGGAACAGAGTCGTCAACAGGTACGCCTCCGACATCCGGCGTTGCACACCCCGATCCGACACCCGCAACGCCATCGCGAGCTCCAACGCGACTTCCCGCAACGGTAGATCCGCATCCGACACCCGCACCGACCCACCCCGCTGCTGCGCCTCCTGCCTGAGCAACGCCGTCCGCTCCGCGACCAGTCCCACCGCATCGGCCAGGAACCTCGCCTCGGCAGCTTGCGCCTGAGCCGCCCGACGACGCGCATCCACGACACCGGCCACCACGGCATCCAACCCGGGCCATCCAGGCTCAGCCGGGGACGACACCGAAGACGGCGGATCGATCAGCGCGTGCATCATCACCCCTGACCCGGCATCAACCGGAGGACAGGACCCGCAACAGAAGGTGGGCACGCACGGGGTTTCTTCACCCCACTATAGAACAAACATTCGAAACACGCAAGAGCGACATCGATGCCGGACCCCGTGGGCTCGCGGCATCCGCCGCTTACCGCCGCGTCGGGTCGGGCAGTGAGATCGGCGTGGTCCCGGCGACCTCGTCGCTGAACTCCTCGGGCGCCACGACGGTCAGCGGTCGCGTCTCGTCGAGGGAGAGGGCGAAACGGCGCGACTCGTGGCGGTGCAGCCGGCCCGACCAGAGGAGCCAGCCGAACCCGATCGCGAAGGCGACCAGTGCCGCCGCGGCGCCGAGGAGGATGGCGGCGCGGGCGCCGTACTCCGCGGCGACCCAGCCGACGATCGGGGCGCCGATGGGTGTCCCGCCCATGAGGATCGCCATGTAGAGCGCCAGCACGCGGCCGCGCAGGGCCGGATCGGTCGTCGTCTGGACGTAGCCGTTGGCGGTGGTGAGCGTCGTGACGACGGCGAACCCGGTGAACATCAGCGTGAGGGCGTACAGCCAGTAGTCGGGCATGAAGGCCGACACGGTGCCCGCGACCGCGAACATCCCCGTGCCGACGATCACGAGGCGCATGCGCGCGCGATCGCGGCGCGCGGCCAGCAGGGCCCCCGCGAGCGAGCCGATGGCGAGGATCGAGCTGAGCAGGCCGTAGCCGTCGGCGTCACGACCGAACTCGAGCGCCATCGTCGAGGCGAAGATCGGGAAGTTCATGCCGAAGGCGCCGAGCAGGAACACCATGATGAACGTGACGACCAGGTCGGGGCGCCCGCCGACGTAGCGGAACCCGTCGGCCAGGCGCGACGCCCCCGGCGCCGTGATCCGCGGCACCAGCTCCTCGGAGCGGATGAGGCGCAGGGCCACGATCATCGCGAGGAAGGTGACGGCGTTCACGAGGAACACCCAGCCGGTGCCGACCGCGACGATCACGATGCCGGCGACGGCCGGCCCGATCATGCGGGCGCCGTTGAAGGATGCCGCATTCAGCGCGACCGCGTTCGAGGCGTTCTCGCGGTCGACCAGATCGGAGACGAACGCCTGCCGCGCCGGGTTGTCGAACGCGGCGACCAGTCCGAGCGCGAAGGCGAACACGTACATGAGCGGGAGCGTCATGACGCCGCTGAGGATCAGGATGCCGATGGTCGCGCCCAGCACCAGGAGCGATCCCTGCGTCACCATCAGCAGGCGGCGCCGCTCGAAGCGGTCCGCGACCCAGCCGGTGATGCTCACGAGCAGCAGCGGCGGGGCGAACTGCAACGCCATCGTGACGCCCATGGCGCCCGCGTCGTTGTGCGTCAGCTGGGTGAGAACGACCCAGCTGAGCGCCGTGGCCTGCATCCATGCGCCGATGTTGGAGACGAGGGCGCCGATGAACCAGACGCGGTAGTTGAAGACGGAGAAGGAGCGGAACATCGCGGAGGAGCTCATCGCGCGGCCATCTCGCGCATCAGCTCGGCCGCGGCGCTCAGGAGGTCGCGCTGCTCGTCGGTGAGCTCGGACAGGGCCTGCTCGAGCCACGAGTCGCGGCGGCGCACCGTCTCGTCCACGACCGCGCGGCCGGCGTCGGTGAGCGCGATGTTCACCTTGCGGCGATCGTCCGCGTCGGCGGTGCGGGTGAGGTAGCCCGACTCCTCCAGCCCGTTCACGGTGCGGTTCATCGACGGCGCCGAGACCCGTTCACGGTCGGCGAGCTCGCCGAGGGTGTGCTGGCCGTGCACCGACAGGGCCGCGAGCACGGCGAACTGGCCGTCGCTCATCGTGTCGACCGCGCGCTGCGAGCGCAGACGTCGCGCGAGGCGGAAGGTCGCCATCCGCAGATCGGAGGCGGCGGTGGACAGTTCGGGTGCGGCGGGGGTGGTGTCGGTGCTCATTCCGATATTTAGCATAGCTCATTAGTCATGCTAAATATCCGCATCCTCCATCTCCTCCATCTCCTCGTCCCGCCGCCCCTCGCGTCCGAGGGGGATCGTCGCGAGCAGCCCGATCACGAGGAAGCCGGCGGCGGTGAAGGCCGACAAGCGCGTGGCATCGGAGAACGCCGCCTTCGCGTCCTGCGCGATCGGAGCCGTCTCGGGGTTCGCGGCGAGGCCCGCGATCGCCCCGCCGGAGCTGTCGACGACGGCCGACACGATCTGATCCCGCTCCTGCGCGGGCAGCCCGCGCGCGTCGAGCGCGGAGGAGAGGATGCCGGCGGTGCCGGAGAACAGCACGGTGCCCAGGATCGCGATGCCGAGCGCCGACCCGACCTGCCGGGCCGTGGACTGTGTGCCCGATCCCTGGCCCGACAGCTCCACGGGCACGTCCTGGAGGATGACGCCCGTGAGCTGCGCGGTCGCCAGGCCGACGCCGAAGCCGTAGACGAACAGGGCCGGCAGCAGCCAGAGCCACGCCGCCTGCGTCCCGGCATCCCAGCCCACGACGAGCCCGGCCGCGGCGACGCCCACGATCTCGGCGACGAGGCCCGCACGCACGATCAGCACCGGGCTGATGCGGCCGCTGGACGCCCCGGCGAACCCGCTCGCGACGAACGAGCCGGCCGCCAGGGCGATGAGGATCAGTCCGGTCTGGAGGGCGTCGAAGCCCAGGACGAACTGCAGCCAGAGCGGCAGCGACAGGATGATGCCGAACTCGCCGAGGGCGACGACCAGCGCCGCGATGTTGCCGCTGCGGAACGTCGCGATCGAGAACAGGCGCGGATCGAGCAGCGTCGGCCGGCCGCGTCGCGCCTGACGTCGCGACCACGTCACGAACGCGACGGCGGCGAGCGCGGCCAGGAGGAAGGCGAGGGGCACGGGCGACAGGGGGAGGGGCCAGCTCCAGCCGCCGACCGTGAAGGCGTCGTTCACCTCCCACCAGCCGAGGGTGCGCCCCTCGATGAGCCCGAAGACCAGGGCGCCGAACAGGACGACGGACAGCACGGCGCCGACGGCGTCGAGGGACGGCGCGTTCGCGGCGCGCGACTCCGCGACCGCCCACAGGACGCCGATCGCGATGATGATCCCGAGCGGGATGTTGATGCCGAAGGCCCATCGCCACGAGAACGAGGTGGTGAGCCAGCCGCCGAGCAGCGGGCCCACCGCCGCCATCCCGCCGATCGTCGACCCCCACACCGCGAACGCGATGCCGCGCTCGCGGCCGTGGAAGGTCGCGTTCAGCAGCGACAGGGTGCTCGGCAGCATCATCGCCCCGCCCACGCCCTGCACGAGCCGGGAGAGGATGAGCAGGTCGCCCGTCGGGGCGAGCGCCGCCGCGACCGACGAGCCCGCGAACAGCACGACGCCGATCAGCAGCAGCCGGCGCCGGCCGATGCGGTCGGCCAGCGACCCGAACAGCAGCAGCAGTGAGGCGAAGACGAGGGTGTAGGCCTCCTGCACCCACTGCACCTGTGTCGACGAGATGTCCAGATCGGTGACGATGGCGGGGATCGCGACGTTGACGATCGTCGAATCCACGATGATGAGCGCGACGGCGAGGCTGATGAAGACCAGACCGAACCACCGACGAGACGTGACGTCCTTCATGAATGGCTAGCTTATCTAGCTATTTGGCGAATCCCAACCCCTAGACTCGCACCATGGCAGCGGCGCGGCGCGAAGAACGCTCGTTCACCGATTCCCACGGCATCCGCATCGTCTTCGATGTCTACGTGCCGGGGCCCGACGATCCCGTCGCCCGCGGCGTGGTGCAACTGCTGCACGGCGTCGGGGAGCACGCCGGACGCTACGCGCACGTCGCGGCGGCCCTGACCGCGGCGGGCTACATCGTCTACGCCGACGACCACCGCGGACACGGCCGCACCGGCATGGCGCAGCACGACGGCGACGCCCGCCGGCTCGGCCGACTCGGACCCGGCGGCCTGCGCGCCGCCGAGGCCGCGTGCGCTCAGCTCACCGGCATCATCCGCGACGAGAACCCCGACCTGCCGCTCATCTTGATCGGCCATTCCTGGGGCTCCTTCCTCGCCCAGATGCTGCTGAACCACCACCCCGAGGCCTACGACGCCGTCGTGCTCACCGGCTCGGCGCTGCGCTGGCCGGGATCGCTCAACTCGGGTGACCTCAACGCGCCGTGGAAGGCTCCGGATGCCCTGGGCTCCGAGTGGCTCTCCTCCGACCTGGCCGTCGGCCGTGCCTTCCTGGACGACCCGCTGACCACGTCGGAGCCGCTGGCCAGGCTCTTCGGCCCGATCGACACCCTGCGGCTCATCGGCAAGCCGGCGAAGAACCTCCCGCGCGACGTCCCCGTGCTGCTCATGGTCGGCCGCGACGACACGGTCGGCGGACCCCGCAGCATCCACCGCCTCGCCGACGCCTACCGCACCCGCTCGGGGCTCACCGACGTCACGACGTTGATCTACCCCGATGTGCGGCACGAGATCTTCAACGACGTCACCCGTGAGGACGTCATCGCCGATCTGCGGGCGTGGCTCGACCGGCGCTTCCCCGCGCGCGGCTGAGGACACCGTCGGGCGCGGACCTCGTACGCTGGAGACATGCACGGGGAATACAAGGTTCCGGGCGGCAAGCTCGTCGTCGTCGATCTCGAGGTCGACAACGGGCGCATCGCCGACTTCCATCTCGCCGGAGACTTCTTCCTCGAGCCCGACGACGCCCTCGCCGACATCGATGCGGCCGTCACGGGCCTTCCCGTCGAGACGGATGCCGCGGGCATCGCCGCCGCCGTCCGCGGGGCCCTGCCCGAGGGGGCGCAGCTGCTGGGGTTCACCCCGGAGGCGGTCGGCACCGCCGTGCGGCGCGCGCTCGTGACGGCGCCCGGCTGGCGCGACTTCCGGTGGGAGGTCGTGCACGAGAAGGCCGTCTCGCCGGCGATGAACCTCGCCCTCGACGAGGTGCTCACCACCCGGGTCGGCGACGGCCGCCGCACCCCGACGCTGCGCATCTGGGAGTGGGACCAGTCCGCGGTCGTCATCGGGTCGTTCCAGTCGTACCGCAACGAGGTCGACCCGGAGGGCGCCGCCCGCCACGGCTTCGACGTCGTCCGGCGCATCTCGGGCGGCGGCGCGATGCTCATGGCGGCGGGCGCGATCGTGACCTACTCGCTCTACGTCCCGGCATCCCTGGTCGCGGGTCTGACTTTCGCCGACTCGTACGCCTTCCTCGACGACTGGGTGCTGCAGGCGCTGCGCTCGCTCGGCATCGACGCGACCTACCAGCCGCTCAACGACATCGCCTCGCCCTCGGGCAAGATCGGCGGCGCCGCGCAGAAGCGGCTCGCCAACGGCGGGGTGCTGCACCATGCGACGCTGTCGTACGACATGGACGGTCAGGTCATGACCGAGGTGCTGCGCATCGGCCGCGAGAAGCTGAGCGACAAGGGCACGGTGTCGGCGGCGAAGCGCGTCGATCCCCTCCGCAGCCAGACCGGCCTTCCGCGCGAGGCGATCATCGAACGGTTCGTGCAGACCTTCTCCACGCTCTACGGAGCCGAGCCCGGACGTATCACCGAAGAGGAATACGCCGAGGCGGAGGCGCTGGTCGCCGAGAAGTTCTCGACCGACGCGTGGCTGCAGCGGGTGCCGTGACGGCCGCCGAGCCGGGCACGGTCGAGATCCAGCCGGGCACGGTCGAGATCCATCGGGGCGACAACCTGGCGCTCGCGCGGGCGCTGCCGGATGCCGCCTTCACCCTGATCTACCTCGATCCGCCGTTCAACACCGGGCGGCGCCAGGGCAAGGCCATCGAATCCGCCGACCGCGACGGCGTGCGCGGGGAGGTCAAGGCGGGCTTCCGCGGCACCAGCTACGCGCGCCTGCGCGGCGACCTGCGCCGCTACGACGACCGCTTCGACGACTACTGGGACTTCCTCGAGCCGCGCCTGCGGGAAGCCTGGCGGCTGCTGGCCGACGACGGCACCCTGTACCTGCACCTCGACTACCGCGAGGCCCACTACGCGAAGGTGCTGCTGGACGCCCTCTTCGGGCGGGAGTGCTTCCTCAACGAGCTGATCTGGGCGTACGACTACGGGGCCAAGAGCCGGCGGCGCTGGCCGACGAAGCACGACACGATCCTCGTCTACGTCAAGGACCCGAAGTCCTACGTCTTCGACGCGGAGGCGGTCGACCGCGAGCCCTACATGGCCCCCGGACTGGTCACCCCCGAGAAGGCCGCGCGCGGCAAGCTGCCGACCGACGTGTGGTGGCACACGATCGTCCCGACGAGCGGGCGCGAGAAGACCGGCTACCCGACGCAGAAGCCGGAGGGCATCCTGCGGCGCATCGTGCAGGCGTCCAGCCGTCCCGGCGACCGCGTCCTCGACCTGTTCGCCGGCAGCGGCACGACCGGCGCGGTGTGCGCCGCGCTCGGACGCCACGCCGTGCTCGTCGACGACAATCCGGAGGCGATCGCCGTCATGCGCCGCCGCATCCCCGGGGCGTCCGTGATCGGCGACGACTGAGGGCGGGCGTGCCATGATCGGTGGCGTGCACGACGATCCCGAGACCACCCTGTCCGCCGGACGCGTTCGCGGACGCTGGCGGGTCGACGCCGACGGGACGCGCTCGGCCGCCTTCCTCGGCATCCCCTTCGCCGAGCCGCCCGTCGGCGACCTGCGCTTCGCGGCGCCGGTGCGCGCCACGGCGTGGGACGGGGTGCGCGACGCGGGCGCCTTCGGCGCGACCGCGCAGCGCGGCGACCCGGGCATCACGCTGATCCCCGAGCCGAGCATCCCCGGATCGTCGACGCTGAACGTCAACGTCTTCACCCCCGATCCCGGCGCGGCCGGGCTCCCCGTGCTGGTGTGGATCCACGGCGGCGGGTTCTTCTCCGGATCGCCGGCCAGCCCCTGGTACGACGGACGCCGCTTCACGCGCGACGGCGTCGTCACGGTCACGATCTCGTACCGCCTCGGGGTCGACGGCTTCGGTGCGATCGCGGGTGCCCCCTCCAACCGCGGCGTGCGCGACTGGCTGGCCGCTCTTGAGTGGGTCCAGGAGAACGTCGCCGCGTTCGGGGGAGATCCCGCACGCGTCACGATCGCGGGGCAGTCGGCCGGCGGCGGTGCGGTGCTGACCCTTCTCGGGATGCCGGCGGCGCAGCACCTGTTCCATCGGGCGTGGTCGATGTCGGCGGCGCTCGGCGACGTCGCCCCGGAGCGTGCGCGGGCGTTGACCGCCGGGATCGCGCGCGCCGCGGGCGTGACGGCCGATCGCGACGGTCTCGCGTCGATCGACGAGGAGCGCCTCCTGGCCCTGCAGAAGCAGGCGACGGCGATCGATCCCCGGGCCGTCGGTGCGCTGCTGAGCGAGGGGCTCTCGCTCGGTCCCGAGATCGACGGCGACCTGCTGGCCCGGCCCACCGGCGAGGCGCTGGCCGCGGGGGTCGGCGCCGACAAGCCGCTCGTGCTCGGCACGACCGACGACGAGTTCACGATGGCGCTGGCGGGTGCCGCGCGCACGCTCCGCTGGGTGCCGCGGGCCATCGTGCTCGGCCGGCTGGGCCTCGGTCGTGAGCGGCGGCGCGCGTACCTGGCGGCCAACGCCGACGTGGCCGCCCGCGGCACTGCGCGGATCGCGGGCCGCTACGTGACCGACCGGATGTTCCGGCTGCGCAACGTCGAACTCGCCGACCGGCGGGGCGCGGCGCCGACGTGGATGTACCGGTTCTCGTGGCCCTCGGGCGCCTTCGGCTACGCCGAGCACTGCCTCGACGTGCCGTTCTTCTTCGACTGCCTCGACGCCGAGCAGGTCGAGCCCCTGGCCGGCCCCCACCCGCCGCAGGGGCTCGCGGATGCCGTGCACGCCGATGCCGTGGGGTTCGTGGCGGGCGGCGAGCCGGCGTGGGCGCGCTGGGGGAGCGACGGCACCGCCCGCGTGTACGACGTGCCGGTCGCCGACCGCGCCGGCGCCTACGCGTCGCTCGCGCCGCTGCGCTGACCGCGCCCGCCGTCGTCGATGTCGCCGTCGATGCCGTCCGGCGGTGACAGCAGCGTGAACAGGGCCTCGATGGGAACGCTCATGTCGACCTTCCGATCGACGAGCCACTGCAGCTGCATGCCGTCGGCCAGCGCCTGCACCATGCGGGCCAGCGTCTCGGCGTCGACGCGGTCGCTGACGCGGCCGTCGGCCTGACCGGCCCGCACGGCGTCGCCGAGGACCTCGCGCAGCGCGGCGCTGCGCTGGAGGAAGAACCCGTGGGCGGGATGCCCGGCGTCGGTGGCGTCGACGGCGAGGCGCGAGAACAGCTGCACGAGACCCGGCACGTCCCTGTTGTGGCGCACGAGCGCGAGGAACTCGTCGCGCATCTCGTCCAGCGGGGCGGGACCGGACGCGGGGCGCCAGGAGAGGGCGTCGGCCTCGTCGCGCTTGCGGAGGATCTCGGTGAAGAGCTCCTCCTTCGAGTCGAAGTAGTGCAGCAGCCCCGCCTGGCTCAGTCCCACGGCGTCGGCGATCGCCTTCACCGACGCGCCACCGTAGCCCTCCCGCGCGATGACCTCCAGGGCACTGCTGAGGATCTCCTCGCGCTTGGCGAGGCCCTTGGCGTAGGAGCCCCGTCGTTCGGGGCGCTGCGGCGACATGGCGTCCAGTAAACACCACCTTGACCGCCAAAACCGAGTGACATATGGTTTTCGTGGAGGCCCCCATGACCGACATCACCGCATCCGACCTCACGCTCGAGGAGAAGGCGTCGCTGACCAGCGGAGCCGACTTCTGGACCACGAGAGCGATCGACCGCGTCGGACTGCCGTCGGTCATGATGACCGACGGGCCGCACGGACTGCGCAAGCAGCAGGGGGCGACCGACCACCTGGGTCTGGCGCAGAGCGTGCCGGCGACGTGCTTCCCGCCGGCCGTGGGCCTCGGGTCGTCCTGGGATGCCGCGCTCGCCGAGCGCATCGGCGTCGCCCTCGGCGTGGAGTCCGCGATCGAGGACGTCGCGGTCATCCTCGGACCGGGAGTCAACATCAAGCGCTCGCCGCTGTGCGGGCGCAACTTCGAGTACGTCTCGGAAGACCCGCTGGTGTCCGGTGTGATCGGTGCGGCGCTGGTGCGCGGCATCCAGTCGCAGGGCGTCGGCTCGTCGCTCAAGCACTTCGCCGCCAACAACCAGGAGTTCGACCGCATGCGCGCGAGCTCCGACATCGACCCGCGGCCGCTGCGCGAGATCTACCTGCGCGCGTTCCAGCGGATCGTCACCGACGAGCAGCCGTGGACCGTGATGTGCTCCTACAACCGCATCAACGGCGTGTACGCCTCGGAGGACCCGTGGCTGCTCACGCAGGTGCTCCGCGACGAGTGGGGCTTCGCGGGCCTCGTCGTCAGCGACTGGGGCGCCGTGAACGACCGCGTCGTCGGCCTTCCCGCGGGCCTCGACCTGGAGATGCCCTCCAGCGGCGGCCGCACCGACGCCCAGCTCGTCGCGGCGGTGCGCGGTGGCACGCTCCCCGAGGAGAAGCTCGACCTCGCCGCCGATCGCGTGCTCGAGCTCGTCCGGCGGGCCCGGCGGCGTCCGGCCGCGGCGGGACCGCTCGACGTCGACGCGCACCACGCGCTGGCCCGCGAGGCCGCCGCCCGCTCCATCGTGCTGCTGCGCAACGACGATCGCGGCGGGGCGGGCGCGCTGCTGCCCCTCGACCGCGGCGCAGCGATCGCGGTCATCGGCGAGTTCGCGCGCACGCCGCGCTATCAGGGCGCCGGGTCGTCGCTGATCAACCCCACCCGCCTGGACACGGCGCTCGAGGAGATGCGGCTGCTCGCCGACGGCGACGTCGCCTTCGCCCCCGGCTTCACCCTGGACGGCACGGGGGACGTCGAGGCGCTGCGCGCCGAGGCCGTGGCCGCCGCCGCGGCGGCCGAGGTCGCCGTGGTGTTCCTGGGGCTTCCGGCGGCCCAGGAGTCGGAGGGCTTCGACCGCGAGAGCCTGGACCTGCCGGAGGCGCAGCTCGCGCTGCTGGCCGCCGTGCGGGAGGCGAACCCGAACGTGGTCGTCGTCCTCTCCAACGGCGGCGTGGTCGCGCTCCCCTTCCGCGACGAGGTGCCCGCGATCGTCGAGGCCTGGCTGCTCGGCCAGGCGGGCGGCGGCGGCACCGCCGACGTCCTGTTCGGCGTCGTGAACCCGTCGGCCAAGCTCACCGAGACCATCCCGCTGCGCATCGAGGACACCCCCGCCTTCGGCAACTTCCCCGGCGAGTTCGGCCACGTCCGCTACGGCGAGGGGATCCTCGTCGGCTACCGCTGGTACGACGCGCGGGCGCTCGAGGTCGCCTATCCGTTCGGGCACGGCCTGTCCTACACGACCTTCGCCTACGGCGACGCAGTGGCCGCCGTCACGGACGCGGGCGATGTCGAGGTGAGGGTGCCCGTCACCAACACCGGAACGGTCGCCGGCCGCGAGGTCGTGCAGGTGTACGCCGGTCCGCTCCGGTCCGTCGTGCAGCGCGCGCCGCGCGAGCTGCGCGGCTTCGCGGCCGTCGAGGTCGCCCCCGGGCAGACGCGGGATGCCGTGGTCACGGTGCGCCGCGACGACCTGGCCTACTGGGACGTGCGCGTCGACCGCTTCGTCGTCGAGGGCGGCGCCTACCGCGTCGAGGTCGCCGCGTCGAGCCGCGACGTGCGCGCCGAGACCGTCGTGGAGATCGCCGGCGACGAGCTCGTGCTCCCGCTCACGATGAACTCGTCGGTCGCCGACGTGTTCGCCCATCCCGTCACGGGGCCGGTCGTGCAGCAGCTCATGGCCGGCGCGCTCGCCGGGCTGGGCGGTGCCGACAGCTCGGCGGCGTCGATGCTGCCCGACGACGACGCGCTGCAGAAGATGATGGCGTCGTTCCCGATCGGGCGCCTCGCGGGGTTCCCGGGGATGCCGCTCGGCTACGACCAGATCGAGGAGCTCATCCGGACGGCCAACGCCGGCGGCGCGCCCGATCCGGAGCTGTTCGCCGCGCGTCCCGCGACGGCGTCGTAGAACGTGAGGGCGAGCCGGAGCACCCCGAGCTCGAGGACGCGGAAGTCGCGCGTCGGACGGAGCCGCTCCCACAGTCCGGGATCGAGCTCGCGCAGGTAGCCGCGGGCACGGCGGGCGTGCGCCGTGTTCGACGCGATGCGGATGCTGCGCGCGTCCCGCAGCCACGGCAGACTCCGCGAGAGGTTCTCGCGCGTGCTCTCGGCCGCCGGCTCGATGGCCACGGCATCCGGGTCGACGCCGAGGTGCGCGGTCGCGTAGCGCGCCATCATGACCGCCTCGGGCTCGACGCCGCGTACCGCGCCTCCGGAGAACACGAAGAGGGCGCCGGGCGGGGCCGACCGCACCGCGATGCGGGTGCGCCACGCCTGGAGCGCGTTGAGCGCGCCGTCCGCGCGGGAGCGGAACCCGAGCACGAGCACGACGTCGCGCCCGCCCGCGGGGCCCGTCGCCGGGCGGGTGGGATAGTCGGCCCGCGACGTGCGCCACGCCTGGACCTCCCCGAACGCGAGCAGGCCGGCGCCCGCGACGGCGACGGCGGATGCCGCGACCAGCGCGCGTCGCGGCATCCGCCCGATCCGTCTCACCGTGGTCGGTCTCACTCCGCCAGGAAGTCGAGCAGCGCCGCGTTCACCTCGGCGCCGTGCGTGCGCAGCAGGCCGTGCGGGGCGCCCTCGATCTCGACGTAGGTGAGGGGCGTGCCCTCCGGGACGAGGTCCCGGAACCGGCGGGCCGTCTTGTCGATCGGGAGGATGTTGTCGGCCGTGCCGTGGAGGATCAGGGTCGGCACCGTGAGGGCGGGCAGGTCGCCGCGGAAGTCGGTGGGCCAGGTCAGCGGCGCGGCGGCGAGGGCCGCGTTGCCGGCCTGGGTGGCGACCTGCACCGAGGCGGCGACGGCCTCCGGCGAGATGCGCGTGCCCAGGAGGTCGTCGAGGTTGTAGAAGTCGCGGAAGAACCCCGTCAGGAACGCGTGCCGGTCCTCGGCGACGGCGGCCGCGGTGCCGTCGAAGAACGCCTGGTCGCCCGCGCCGTCGGGGTTGTCGTCGGTGATGAGCAGGAACGGCTCGAGGGAGCCGAGGAAGGCGGCCTTCGCGATGCGCCCCGCGCCGTAGCGGGAGAGGTAGCGGGCGATCTCGCCGGTGCCCATCGAGAAGCCCACCAGGATCGCGTCGTCGAGCTCGAGGTCTTCGATGAGGGCGTGCAGGTCGGCGGCGAACGTGTCGTAGTCGGAGCCCGACGCGGTCTTGGTCGAGGCCCCGAAGCCGCGGCGGTCGTAGGCGACCACGCGGTAGCCGGCCCCGAGGAGCGCCCGCTGCTGCAGGTCCCACGACTCGCCGTTCAGCGGGAAGCCGTGGATCAGCACGACCGGCTGGGCGTCGGAGGGTCCCTGGTCGGTGTAGAAGATCTCGATGTCGGCCGAGTTCTCGGTCCCGACGGTGATGTAGGCCACGGTCGCTCCTTCCGGGACGCCGCCGGTCGGCACCCCGCTCACGACGCTAGCCGTTCACCGGTCGCGGTGGGCGCCGTCCGACGGGTCTAGACGTCGGAGCCAGTCGTCGATGTTCCGACGGTGAAGCGGTGCAACGGGCAGGGAGGGCAGCCGCTCACGCAATGACTCGACGCTGAGGAGGCTCGCGGCTATCAGTGCTTCCGCAAAGTCCCTGTCCTTGGGCCGAAATGCCGCCAGTTTGGAAAGCACGAGATCGGTGGGATCGAGCAGTCGTACGGTGATCGGGCCCCAATCATCCGAGGTCCACGCGATGGTGCGAGCTTCCCAACCTGAGGGAAGTATGGCCGTCGATGTACTGACGCCCTGAGCGTAGTAACCGTGGGTCTCGTCGAACGGAGACAGTTCTCCGATTGCTCCATCGAGTCGGTCGGCGAGGATCTCCTCTGGGTCGTCCCAGAACGCGACATCCGCCTCCCGCGAGAGCATGGTCAGCTCGGGTAGCTCCTCGTCCGCAAAAGCTCCGTGAATGGCCTGACTGCCGATGACGAGCATGTCCGCGCCGACAATTCGCGATGCCGCCCGCAGGATGTGCTCCAGGTCACGCTTGCGCACGAAAGTGCCGATCCGCTCGAAACGCCTCGAGGACGGCGGTCCGTTGCTCCTCGTCCAGGACGCCGGCGAAGGGGGAGTTCTGGCGCAGTTCCCGGGCGTGAACAGTGTCAGCCGTCAATGCCCGGATGATCGGGCCCGCGGGTCCACGAAGGAGCTTCGCCCATTCCGCCGTCCAGCGATTGCTTCTGATGGAGGGCGATGTGACAGCCGCGAGCCCGGCCTCGCGCACGCGTCGCGGGTCTTGGACGAATACACCTGCGACAGCAACACCGAGCCACAGCGAGCGTTCCTGGTCTCTCGTCGCGCGCGAGGAGCCTCGCCGAACTGCGAGAACGTCTCCATGCTGGACGCGTCGATGGCTCCCCACTCGGATCGCCGGCAGTTCCCCGCGGTCGATGAGATCGACGACATGTTGGCGCGAGACGCCGAGGAGTCGGGCAGCTTCCCCGGTCGTCAGAAGCGTGGTCTCATCGGGCGCGGTCAGCAGTGCATCGAACTCTTTGCGCATGAGCTCATGCTCTCGCGTAAACACCAAAATCGCAATATAGAGGCCTATTTTGTGATTTTGGTGATTGATTCACTGGTCGCGGTGGGCGCCGTCCGACGGGTGCACGGTGAACACGTGCGGTGCGCCGAAGCCGGCCGCGGCGAAGGCCGCCTCGACCGCGGCGGCGACCTCCGCCACGCGGGCGTGGTCGACGAGCGCGATCGCCGAGCCGCCGAAGCCGCCGCCGGTCATGCGGGCGCCGACGGCGCCGGCCGCGCGCGCCGTGTCGACGGCCAGGTCGAGCTCGGGGGTGGAGATCTCGAAGTCGTCGCGCATCGAGGCGTGCGACGCGTCGAGCAGGCCGCCGATCGAGCGCGGGCCCTCGGCGCGCAGCAGTCGGACGGCGTCGAGCACGCGCTGGTCCTCCGTGACCACGTGGCGCACGCGGCGGAACGTGACGTCGTCCATCAGCTCCCGGGCGCGGTCGAGGTCGGCGGGGGTGAGATCGCGAAGGGCCGGGACGCCCATGATCCGCGCGCCCCGCTCGCACGCCGCGCGGCGCTCGCCGTAGCCGCCCGTCGAGTGGGCGTGGCTCACGCGGGTGTCGACGACGAGCACCTCGAGGCCCGCGTCGGCGAAGCCGAGAGCGACGACCGCGGCATCCAGCGACCGGCAGTCGAGGAAGATGCCGGCGTCGGCGCGCCCGAGCATCGAGGCCATCTGGTCCATGATCCCCGTCGGTGCGCCGACGGCGTCGTTCTCGGCGCGCCGGCCGGCCTGCGCGAGCGCGACGGGCGACAGCCCCAGGCCCCAGATCTCGTTCAGCGCAGTCGCCGTCGCCCCCTCGATCGCGGCGGACGACGACAGGCCGGCGCCGACGGGCACGTCCGAGGCGAGCGCGATGTCCACGCCCGGCAGCGCGTCGGCGCGGCCCGCAGCGCGCGCGGCATCCTGCAGCGCCCAGGCGACGCCGAGCGGGTAGCGCGCCCATTCCACGATCTCGTCGCGGCGGTCGGGGAAGAGCGCGTCGAGGTCGGCGACGGGGACCTCGACGGGCACGGGGTCGAAGGTCGACACGACGCGGATGCGGGCGTCGTCGCGGACGCCGACCGCGGCGACGGTGCGTCCGTCGATGGCGAACGGGAAGACGAAGCCGTCGTTGTAGTCGGTGTGCTCGCCGATGAGGTTCACCCGCCCCGGTGCCGACCAGAAGCCCGCGGGCGCCGACCCGGTCAGCTCGGTGAACAGATCGCGCGCGTCGGTCTGGGGGGATGCCGTGGCGGTCACAGCTGGACTCCTTCGATGGCGGAGCGCAGCCGGTCGGCTGCGGTCTCGGGCGGGACGTCGCCGATCCAGGCGCCCATGGCGGCCTCCGATCCGGCGAGGAACTTGAGCTTGTCGGCGGCACGGCGCGGGCTCGTGATCTGCAGGTTCAGACGCACGGTGTCGCGACCGACGTGCACCGGCGCCTGGTGCCAGGCGGCGATGTAGGGCGTCGGATCGCCGTAGAGCGCGTCGACGCCGCGCAGCAGCCGCAGATAGACGGGCGCGAGCTCATCGCGCTCGTCGTCGCTGAGCGCCGCGAAGTCGGGGACGTGACGGTGCGGCAGCAGGTGGATCTCGAGGGGCCAGCGTGCGGCGAAGGGCACGAACGCCGTCCAGTGCTCGCCGCGCAGCAGGACGCGCGGACCCGCCTGCTCGAAGGCGAGGATGCGCGCGAACAGGTCGGGCGCCGTGCGGTCGATCGCGTCGAGCAGCCGACTGGTGCGCGGTGTGATGTACGGGTACGAGTAGATCTGTCCGTGCGGGTGCTGCAGCGTGACCCCGATGGCCTCGCCGCGGTTCTCGAACGGGAACACCTGCTGCACTCCGGGCAGCGCCGACAGTGCGGCCGTGCGATCGGCCCACGCCTCGATCACGGTGCGCGCCCGGGTCGGGCTCTGCGTGCCGAACGAGCCGGTGCGCTCGGGGGAGAAGCACACCACCTCGCAGCGGCCGACGCTCGTGCGCGTGCGGCCGAGGCCGAGGTGCTCGAGGTCGTCGAGCCCGCGGGGCGGATCGGCGGCGGCGGGCGCGTCGCCGAACGCCTCGGCGAGGGCCGGGCCGAAGGACGGCGAGCGGTTCTCGAAGACCGCGACGTCGTAGACGGAGGGGATCTCCGACGGGTTGGTCGCGGTCTGCGGCGCGAGCGGGTCGAGCTCGGCGGGAGGCAGGAAGGCGCGGTTCTGCCGGGCGGCGGCGACCGACACCCAGTCCCCGGTCAGCACGTCCTGGCGCATGGTCGCCGTCGCCGGTCGGGGGTCGAGAGCGCGCGTGTCGGCGGCCCGCTCGGGCCCCAGCGTGGTGCCGGGATCGTCGAAGTAGATGAGGTCGCGCCCGTCGGCGAGACGGGTCGGTCGCTTCACGACACCCGCGCCGAGGAGGGTCCCCTCGGGGGTGATGGATGGCAGCTCCGGCATGTTCACGATAACACGATAGGGGTAGGTGCGTGCTATCGTCAACACGGAGGTCGGGATGGCACACAAGCGCGCATCGATGGCGGATGTCGCACGCATCGCAGGGGTGTCCGCGCAGACGGTGTCGCGGGTGGTCAATGCGAGCCCCCGCGTCGATCCGGCCACGCGCGCCCGCGTCGAGGAGGCGATGGCCCGCAGCGGCTACCGCATCCACCGCGCCGCCCGCGCCCTGCGCACCGGCCGCTCCGGCACCATCGGCGTCGTCGTCTCGACGCTCTCCACCGTCGGCAACTCGCTCATGCTCGAAGCCGTCACCGACGCCGCCGCCGCACGCGACCACGACGTCGCCGTCGTGACGCTCGGCGCGGGCGACGCCGCCGAGGCGCTGGAGCGTCTCAACGAGCAGGGCGTCGACGGCGTCGTCGTCATCAACGAGGCGTCCGCGCTCGTGCGGTCCGCCGACCTGCCCACCGCCCTCCGCCTCGTCGTCGTCGACTCCCCGCCCGACGACCGCTTCGCCGGCGTCGAGACCGACCATGCGGGCGGCGCGGCCGCCGCGACCGCGCACCTCCTGGCGCACGGCCACCGCACGGTCGCCCACATCGCCGGCCCCGAGTCGTCGTACGCCGCCGCCGAGCGCGAGCGCGGCTGGCGCGAGACCCTCGAGCGGGCCGGATGCCCCGTCGGCGCCCTCGTGCGGGGGTCGTGGACCTCGGCCTCCGGCTACGACGCGGCCATGACCCTTCTGGATGCCGGGACGCTCGGCACCGCGCTGTTCGTCGCCAACGACCAGATGGCGCTCGGCGCGCTGCGGGCGCTCGCCGAGCACGGTGCGCGTGTGCCCGAAGACGTGAGCGTCGTCGGCTTCGACGACGTCGACGACGCGGCGAACTACCGTCCTCCGCTGACGACCGTGCGCCAGCACTTCGACCGGCTGGGGACGCAGGCCGTCGTCGCCCTGCTCGACGAGGTGGAGGAGGGTCTCGAGGTCGGCACGGACGCACCGACGGTCTCGGAGCGCACCGTCATGCCCGCCTCGCTCATCGTGCGCGGCAGCACGGGGCCCGCCCCGGTCTGACCGGTCGGCCCCGCGCGCCCGGTCAGTCGATCGCGGAGGCGGTGATCAGCGCGGCCGCCTGCGGCAGCAGCACGGGCGGGCGAAGTCCCACGGATGCCGCGGCCCGCCCGCTCAGCACGACCGCCTCCTCCTCCCAGGCCAGAGGCGACTGGCCGAGGTAGCCGGTCGAGCCTTCCGGGACCATGACCGCGATGCGGTAGCGCCGGTCGGGGTCGAGGCCCGGCAGCGTGACGGGGGCGGACGGGTGCGCGCTGCTCGTGCGCACCTGCGTGTGCACGTAGAGGGCGGCGCCGCCGTCGCGCGCCACGACGCCGCGCAGGTCCAGCGCCGGGTCGGCGAGATCGGCGTGGACCCTCCGCCCCGTGGCGATGAGCGCGCGGTGCTCGCGGTAGAGGGCGACCCAGCCGGCGATCCGCTCCAGCGTCGCGTCGTCCTCCGCCGTCAGATCCCACTCGACGCCGAAGTGGCCGAGGAGAGCCGTGAGCGCGCTGAGGGAGAGGGACACCGTGCGCCCCGTCGAATGCACGATCGGGCTCGTCAGGTGCGCCCCCATCAGCTCGGGCGGGACGACCAGTCCGGTGTAGCGCTGGATGTCGAGCCGTTCGATCGGGTCGAGGCAGTCGCTCGTCCAGATCCGGTGCGTGCGCTGGAGGATGCCGAGGTCGACGCGGGCGCCCCCGGAGGCGCAGGACTCGATCTCCAGGCCGGGATGACGCTCGCGCAGCTCGTCGAGCAGGCGGTAGAGGGCCAGGACGTTCGCCCGCACGCGCGGCCGCCCGTGGGGTCCCGATCCCGGCTCGGCGAGGTCGCGGTTGTGATCCCACTTGAGGTAGGCGATCGGGTACTCGTCGAGCAGCGCGTGCAGGCGCTCGGCGATGTAGGCGTACGCCTCGGGGTGGGCGAGGTCGAGCACCTGCTGCTGCCGTCCCGACGGCGGCAGCTCGTCGCGGGCGCGCAGCAGCCAGTCCGGATGCCGCCGCGCCAGGTCGCTGTCGGGGTTCACCATCTCCGGCTCGACCCAGAGCCCGAACTCCATCCCGCGCTCGCGCACGTGGTCGATCAGCGGCGCGAGGCCGTCGGGCCAGACCTCGGCATCCACCCACCAGTCGCCGAGTCCCGCGGTATCGTCGCGGCGGCCGTGGAACCAGCCGTCGTCGAGCACGAAGCGCTCGGCGCCGATCCGCGCGGCCCGGTCGGCGAGAGCGCGGAGGGTGTCCAGGTCGTGGCGGAAGTAGACGGCCTCCCAGGTGTTCACGGTCACCGGGCGCGGCCGCGTCGGGTGCATCGGGCGTGCCCGCAGCTCGTCGTGGAAGCGCGCCGCGAAATCGTCGAGCCCCTCGCCCCACGAGCCGACCGCGTCGGGGGTCTCGTAGCTCTCGCCCGGCGCCAGCAGCACCTCGCCCGGCTCCAGCAGCTCACCGGCGCGCAGGACGGCGTCGCCGGTGGGGGTGCGCTCGGCGAGCAGGCGGTGATCGCCCGACCAGGCCAGGTGTACGCCGTGCACCAGCCCGCGCTCGAATCCGAAGCCCGGCGTCCCGGCGATCACGACCAGCGTGGCGTCGGCGCCGGGGCGCCCCCGCCGGCTCTCGCGGAGGTGCCCGCCGACCGTGAAGGCGTGCCGTTCGGGCGCGCGCTCGCGCAGGTGGTGGCCCGTCGTGGTGAGCAGCTCGGTCGCCGTGGGCGGCAGGGGGAATCCCGCGCTCAGCCCGTCGACGCGGTACGGGGCGTCGCCGTCGTTGACCAGGCGCAGGCGCTGGTGGAGCAGACCGCTGACGCCGAGGGACAGTTCCACCTCGACCCTCAGGCCGGCCGCCGCGTCGCGCAGCACGAACGTCGCCGTCGTCGGGGTGACGTGCGCGGCGGTCGTCACCAGCCGGGTCGAGAAGTCAGTGCCGCCGCGATCGCCCGTGAGCCCCGGGGTGGTCAGCCACCCGCCGGAGGCCTGCGGCAGCACCGTGAGGCGACCGGTGGCGTCCAGCCCGCCCGACACGCGCTGCGGTCGCGCCGCCCGTGCGATGCCCTCGAGCTCGATGTCGGTGAGGGTGCCCAGGTCGCGCCCCCAGTGCACGATGGTCGGCTGGTCGGCACAGCGCACGTCGACGAGGACGCTGGTGCCCCCGGCGCGCAGGTGGACGTGGGCGGGCAGCGCCGCGGGCAGGGAGGTCACGGGGGTCGGTTCCTTCATCGCAGGTCGGTGGCGGGACGGCGCCCGGCGCGCGGGCCGGTGGAGCCGCGGACGACGAGGGAGGTCGACACGTGGTGGACGCCGCCGGACACCTCGCGTCCCTCGATCTGGTCGACCACGAGCGACACGGCCAGGGAGCCGGCGGTGCCGAAGTCTTGATGGACGGTCGTCAGCGGCGGCCAGAAGTACGCCGCCTCGGCCATGTCGTCGAAGCCGACGACGCTGATCTCGGCCGGCACGGGCCGGCCCCGCTCGTGGAAGGCGCGCATCGCGCCGAGGGCCATCTGATCGTTCGCGGCGAACAGGGCGGTCAGCTCGGGCACCGCGGCCAGCAGGCGGCCGATCCGATAGCCCGACTCGGCGGTCCAATCCCCGACGTGCACCTCGGGCACGGGGCGTCCGGCCGCCGTCAGGGTCTCCTGCCAGGCGAGCCGCCGCTGCTCGGCGGCCTTCGACTCGGGCGGGCCCGCGATGTGCCACACCGTCTCGTGCCCGAGCTCCAGCAGATGGGAGACCGCCTGGCGGCTGCCGTGCACCTGGTCGGCGGTGACCGAGGGGTGCTCGTCGGCGGCCCCGGACTGGATGAGCACACTCGGCATCCCCGGCGGGAAGCCGACCGACGCCGACGACATGAGGTGCGACTCGATGACGACGATGATGCCGTCGACGGCGTCCTGGTCGAGGCGGGAGACGGCCGAGGCCACGGCGTCGCCGGCCGTCAGTGCCGGCTGCGCCTGGATGAGCTCGATCGCGTACCCGCGCGCCGCCGCCGCCGAGAGGATGCCGCCGATCGTGCCGATGTTGCCGAGGGAGTCGAGGCTGAAGACCACGACGCCGATCGACCCGAAGGCCCCGCGGCGCAACGCCCGGGCCGCGACGTTGGGGCGATAGCCCAGTTCGCTCATGGCCGCGAGCACGCGGTGGCGCGTCGGTTCGGCCACCCGCTCGGAGTTGTTGGCGACCCGCGAGACGGTCTGCCCGGAGACGCCCGCATGCCTCGCGACGTCGTGCAGGGAGACGCTGCGGCTGCCGTCTGCTGACCTGTTCATCGGCGTCCCTCCTCGCGCGTCGACCGGGAAGTCTTGACACATGTTGACGTCAACATGCTACTCTCGACCTCGCCATGTTGACGTAAACATGGCACCGTCCGACAGAAGGCAAGACGAAGATGTCCGTACTCACCGCTCCCGCCCCGGCTCGACGCCGGGCGCGCAGGTCCGACCGCCAATGGGCGGGATTCTGGTTCGTCCTGCCGTTCCTCATCGTGTTCGCCGTGACGTTCCTCGCGCCGCTCGCCTACTCGATCTACCTCAGCGTGTTCCGCACCAAGCTGATCGGCGGCACGTCGTTCGTCGGTGTGGACAACTACGTGCAGGCCTTCAGCGACCCGCAGTTCTGGTCGGGCTTCGGCAACGTGTTCCTGGTGCTGATCATCCAGGTGCCGGTCATGCTCCTGCTCGCGCTCGTCGCGGCGCTCGCCCTGGATTCGCGCCGCCTCGCCGGCAGCTCCCTGTTCCGCATCGGGATCTTCCTCCCGTACGCCGTGCCCGGCGTCGTCGCGGTGCTCATGTGGGGGTTCATGTACTCGGACCGCCTGGGCCTGGCCGGCAACATCAACCAGCTCGTCGGCTTCGAACTGGTCACGCCGTTCACCCAGCAGTGGATCCTCCTGGCGATCGGCAACATCATCACGTGGGAGTTCATCGGCTACAACATGCTGATCTTCTACTCCGCGCTGCGGACGATCCCCGAAGACCTCTACGAGGCGGCGGCGCTCGACGGCGCCGGCCAGTTCCGCATCATCCGGGCCATCAAGCTCCCCGCGCTGCGCGGTGCGCTCGTCATCGCGACGATCTTCTCGATCATCGGCAGCTTCCAGCTGTTCAACGAGCCCAACATCCTCAAGACGCTGGTCCCGAACCTGCTCACGACGTACTTCACCCCGAACATGTACGCCTACAACCTGAGCTTCATCGGCCAGCAGGTCAACTACGCCGCGACGATCGCGATCATCATGGGTGTCATCACCGCCGTCATCGCCTACGTCGTCCAGCTGCGTGGCACGCGTAAGGAGAACCGCTGATGGCCGGCCTGCCCCTCGATCACACCGGCACGCTGACCGGTCGGCCCCGTCGACGCCGCTCCGACGTCGGTGAGCGCGGCCCGCGCAAGTCGCCGCTGCTGACCATCATCATGTCGCTGTTCCTGGTCTACTCCTTCCTGCCGCTGCTGTGGCTCGTGATCAGCTCGACCAAGACGCAGCAGTCGCTGATCGGCTCGTTCGGCCTCTGGTTCTCGGGACCGTTCGCCCTGTTCGACAACATCGGCCAGGTGCTCACCTACAACGACGGCATCTTCCTGCGGTGGTTCCTCAACACCCTGATCTACGTCGTGATCGGCGCCGGCGGCGCGACGCTGCTGGCGACCCTCGCCGGCTACGGCCTCGCGAAGTACAACTTCCCCGGCAAGCGCGCCGTGTTCGCCGTCATCCTCGGCGCCATCGCCGTGCCGGGGACCGCGCTCGCGGTGCCGACGTTCCTCATGTTCAGCCAGCTGGGCCTGACGAACACCATGTGGGCGATCATCATCCCCTCGCTGATCTCGCCCTTCGGCCTGTACCTCATCTGGGTCTACGCGGTCGACTCCGTGCCGACCGAGCTGCTCGAGGCGGCGCGCGTGGACGGCTCGGGCGAGTTCCGCACGTTCTTCACGATCTCGCTGCGGCTGCTCGCACCGGGCGTCGTCACGGTCGCGCTGTTCGCGATCGTCGCGACCTGGAACAACTACTTCCTCCCGTTGATCATGCTCAACGACCCCAACCTGTTCCCGCTGACGATCGGTCTGCAGCAGTGGAACCTCCAGGCGGTCGGGGTCAGCTCGCAGCCGATCTTCAACCTGGTCATCACCGGGTCCCTCCTCACGATCATCCCGATCGTCATCGCCTTCCTCCTGCTCCAGCGCTACTGGCAGTCCGGGCTGAGCGCAGGAAGCGTCAAGCAGTGACAGGGGTGTCGCTGCAAGACGAACACCACCCCACCCCATATCCGACGAAGAAGCGGAAGGACACAGCATGACAAGCACCAAGAAGATCGCGCGCGTGGTCGCGATCGGAGCCACCGCGCTCCTGATCGGCAGCGGCCTCGCGGCCTGCGCCGGCGGCAACAGCTCGAGCAGCACCGACGCCGGCAGCGCCTCGTCGATCGACGAGGCCCTCAAGGCCGGCGGCGAGCTCACCTACTGGACGTGGACCCCCTCCGCCAAGGACCAGGTCGCCGCGTTCGAGAAGGCGTACCCGAACGTCAAGGTGAACCTCGTCAACACGGGCGGCGCCAACGACAACAACACGAAGCTGCAGAACGCGATCTCCGCCGGCTCGGGCATCCCCGACGTCGTGCAGATCGAGTACCAGTCGCTTCCGCAGTTCCAGCTCTCCGGTTCGCTGCTGGACCTCACGGCCTACGGCTTCGGCGACCTGGAGAAGGACTACACCGCCTCGACGTGGGGCGCGGTCTCGCAGAACGGCGGCATCTGGGGCCTGCCGCAGGACTCGGGCCCCATGGCCCTGTTCTACAACAAGGAGGTGTTCGACCAGTTCGGCATCTCCGTGCCCAAGACGTGGGACGAGTTCGTCGCCGCCGGTGAGAAGCTGCACGCGGCCGACCCGACGAAGTACATCACCAACGACCAGGGCACCGACGCCGGCTTCGGCACCTCGATGATCTGGCAGGCGGGCGGGCGTCCGTTCAAGACCGACGGCGAGAACGTCACGATCGACCTCGGCGACGCCGGAGCCAAGAAGTGGACCGCCGTCTGGGACAAGCTGCTGCAGAACGGCTCGCTCGGCAACATCCCCGGCTGGAGCGACGAGTGGTTCCAGGCTCTCGGTGACGGCACGATCGCGTCGCTGCCGATCGGCGCCTGGATGCCGGGTGTGCTCGAGGCCAACGTCCCCGGTGGCAAGGGCAAGTGGGCCGTCGCGCCCATGCCGACCTACGACGGCACCCCGGTGACCGCCGAGAACGGCGGCTCGTCCGAGGTCGTCATGAAGGGCTCGAAGAACCAGGCGCTGGCCGCCGGCTTCCTCAAGTGGCTCAACAACTCGCAGGACTCGATCGACGTCTTCCTCCAGTCGGGCGGCTTCCCCGCCACGACGGCCGACCTCGAGTCGAGCGCGTTCCTCAACACGACCTCCGACTACTTCGGCGGTCAGAAGATCAACGAGGTGCTCGTGGATGCGGCCAAGTCGGTCGGCACCGGCTGGCAGTACCTGCCGTGGCAGTCGTACGCCAACAGCATCTACGCCGACACCGTCGGCAAGGCCTACCTGAACAAGACGTCCATCGCGGACGGTCTGACGGCCTGGCAGGACAAGAACGTGTCGTACGGCACCGACCAGGGCTTCAGCGTCAACAAGTAAGCCCATCGCACGACCCGCGGCGGTGGGGTGGTCCCGATCACCCCACCGCCGCGGCTGTGAACGACAGTGACTCTGAGAGGCCCGCATGGCTACCGGCTCCTTCCGCATCGGCGAGAACGACTTCCTGCTCGACGACGAGCCGTTCCGGGTGCTCAGCGGCGCCCTCCACTACTTCCGCGTCCACCCCGATCAGTGGGCCGACCGTATCCGGGCCGCGCGCCTGATGGGTCTGAACACGATCGAGACCTACGTGCCGTGGAACGAGCACGAGCCCGAGCCCGGGGTGTTCCTCAGCGACGGCGGGCTCGACCTCGCGCGCTTCCTCGACCTCGTCGCGGCCGAAGGGCTGCGCGCCATCGTGCGTCCCGGCCCCTACATCTGCGCCGAATGGGACGGCGGGGGACTTCCCGCGTGGCTCTTCCGCGACGGCGACATCGGGGTGCGCTCTGCCGACCCGCGATTCTTGGCGCCGGTCACCCGCTTCCTCGACCGCGTGCTCGAGATCGTCGTGCCCCGCCAGATCGACCGCGGCGGCCCGGTGATCCTCCTGCAGGTCGAGAACGAGTACGGCGCGTACGGCGAGTTCACGGCGGGTGAGCGCGAGGAGTACCTGCGGGCCCTGCGCGACGTCTACCTCGCCGCCGGCGTGAGCGTGCCGCTGACCAGCGTCGACCAGCCCACCGACGAGATGCTCTCCCGCGGGAGCCTGCCCGAGCTGCACCGCACGGGATCGTTCGGCGGCAACGTCGCCGACCGTCTCGCGGTCCTGCGCACCCACCAGCCGACGGGGCCCCTGATGTGCTCCGAGTTCTGGTGCGGCTGGTTCGACTACTGGGGATCGTTCCACCGGACCTCCTCCACGGCGGCATCCGTCGCCTCGCTGGAGGCGCTGCTGGCGGCGGGCGCCTCGGTGAACATCTACATGTTCCACGGCGGCACGAACTTCGGTCTGACCAACGGTGCCAACGACAAGGGCGTGTTCGAGCCGACCGTCACGAGCTACGACTACGACGCCCCCCTGGACGAGGCGGGCCGGCCCACCGAGAAATTCTGGGCCTTCCGCGAGGTGATCGCGCGGTACGCGCCCGTGCCCGACGTCGCCGACGGTGATCTGCCGGCGCCCCTCGCCGCGGCGCCCGCGCCGGTGCCGCTGGAGACGGTCTGCGCGCTGGACGACGTCTTGGCCGATGTCGAGGTGCAGCGACGGGGCCACGCCCCCACGATGGACGAGCTGGGGATCGCGCGCGGGTTCCTGCGCTACGAGACGCGTCTCGCCCACGGCGACGCGCCCGTCGTCCTCGCGATCGGCGAGGTGCGCGATCGCGCGTGGGTGAGCCTGGACGGCGTCCCGGTCGGGACCCTCTCGCGCGACCGCCGCGAGCGCACCCTCGTGCTCCCGCGCGGCACGGGCGTGCTCGGCATCCTCGTCGAAGACCAGGGGCGCGTGAACTACGGTCCCCGCATCGGCGAGCACAAGGGACTGATCGGACCCGTCACCGTCGGCGGCGCCGCGCCCGCCGCGTGGGACGTGGTCGTGGTGCCGTGGGAGCAGCTGCCGGCGCGCGCCGGCGACGCGGCCGCCGCGGACGGCGCACCGGTCGCCGGAGCCGCGGTGTTCCGCGCGGTCGTCGAGCTGGACGCCGCCCGCGATCTCGTGCTCGATCTGCGCGCGCTCGGCACGGGCCTCGTCTGGATCGACGACGTCTGCCTGGGACGGTTCTGGCAGACCGGGCCGCAGCACTCGCTGTTCGTGCCGGCGCCGCTGACCCGGGCGGGCCGTAACGTGATCACCGTGCTCGATCTGGAACCGACCGGGGCCGACGTGCTGGCGTTCAGCGACCGGCTGCTGCTCGGGCCTGTCGAGTGGTGAGGCCTGTCGAGTGGTGAGGCCTGTCGAGTGGTGAGGAGAGAAACCATGACCGCACGTGTGATCGCGTCCGGACCCGTCGGCGAGATCGACCCGCGGGTGTACGGCGGCTTCGTCGAGCACCTCGGCCGGCACATCTACGACGGCATCCACGAGCCGGGCCACCCCGCCGCCGACGAGGAGGGGTTCCGCACCGACGTGATCGCGCTCGTGCAGGAGCTCGGCGTCACGACGATCCGCTATCCCGGCGGCAACTTCGTCTCCGGCTATCGGTGGGAGGACGGCATCGGTCCCCGCGCGGATCGGCCCCGACGGCTGGACCTGGCCTGGCGCTCGACCGAGACGAACCAGGTGGGGCTGCACGAGTTCTCGTCGTGGCTCGAGAAGGTCGGCAGCGAGCTGATGCTGGCGGTCAACCTCGGCACCCGCGACGTCGCGGAGGCGCTCGACCTGCTCGAGTACGCCAACGTGGACGCCGACACCGCGTGGACCCGCCAGCGCGCCGCGAACGGGCGGGACACGCCCTTCGACGTGCGCATGTGGTGCCTGGGCAACGAGATGGACGGCCCCTGGCAGCTGGGCCACCGTGACGCCGAGGACTACGGCAAGCTCGCCGCGCGCGCGGCGAAGGCGATGCGGATGCTCGATCCGACGATCGAGCTCGTCGCGTGCGGCTCGTCGGCGCGTGACATGCCGACGTTCGGGCAGTGGGAGCGTGAGGTGCTGCGCCACACGTTCGACGACGTCGACTTCATCTCGTGCCATGCCTACTACCAGGAGCGCAACGGCCAGGCGCAGGAGTTCCTGGTGTCGGCCGTGGACACCGACCTGTTCGTGCGCGAGGTCGTCGCCGCGGCCGACGAGGTCGCCGCGGAACGCGGCTCGGACAAGCGGATCATGCTCTCGTTCGACGAGTGGAACGTCTGGTACCAGTTCGCCGACGACGGCACCAAGGCGGGCGACCTCGTGCCCGACGGCTGGCCGGTCGCGCCGCGCCTGCTGGAGGACGAGTACAACGTGATGGATGCCGTCGTCGTGGGCGACCTGCTCATCACGCTGCTGCAGCACGCCGACCGCGTGCGCTCCGCATCGCTCGCCCAGCTCGTGAACGTCATCGCGCCGATCATGACCGAGCCCGGCGGCCCCGCCTGGCGGCAGACGACGTTCTACCCGTTCTCGCTCACGTCGCGGCTCGGTCGCGGCACGGCGCGCCGGCTCGAGCTCGAGGGGGCGCCGCGCGTGCAGAGCACCCGCTTCGGCGACGTCTCCGCGGTGAACGCCGTCGCGACCACGGATGCCGAGGGCACGAGCGTGTTCCTCGTGAACCGGTCGGTGGCGGAGGCGGCGGACATCGAGATCGACCTGGGGGAGCTGGACGCGGCATCCCTGTCGCTCGTCGAGTCGTGGACGATCACCGACCCCGACTACCGTGCCTCCAACACCCTCGCCGACCCGGACCGGGTGACCCCGCGGCCGCTGGAGGTCACCCGCGAGGGCGACCTGCTGCGCGTGTCGCTGGCGCCCGTGGCGTGGGCGGTCGTCCGCCTCGGGGCCTGACACCGCGTTTCGACTCCGCGCTGCGCGTTGCGCTCAACGACCGGGAGCTGCGTACCTCACCGGTCGTTGAGCGAGCGCAGCGAGTCGAAACGCAGAGTCGAAACGCAGAGTCGAAACGCGCTGTCAGTGCGCGGCGCGGCGGGCTTCCCAGCCGGTGCGCACCATCTCGTCGACGGTGTAGCGGTTCGCCCAGTCGAGGTCGCGCGCGGCCAGCTCGCCCGTCGCGACGATGCGGTCGGGATCGCCGGGGCGGCGCGGGCCGATCCGCGGCGTGAAGTCGATGCCGGTCACCCGTGCCACGGCATCCATGATCTCGCGTACGCTCAGGCCGTTCTGGGAGCCGAGGTTGTACGCGGCCTCGATGGGTTCGCCCGCCTCGAGGCGCTGCGCCGCCACGACGTGGGCCGCGGCGATGTCGCCGACGTGCACGTAGTCGCGCACGTTCGTCCCGTCGGGGGTGTCGTAGTCGTCGCCGTTGATCTGCGGCGTCTCGCCCGCGATCAGCTTCTCGAACACGATCGGGAAGAGGTTGTGCGGGCTCGTGTCGTACACCGACGGGTCGGCCGAGCCGACGACGTTGAAGTAGCGCAGCGAGGTGTGCCGCAGCGGGTGCGCGTCGGAGGCCGTCGCGACGCCCTGGTCGCGCAGCAGCCACTCGCCGATCAGCTTCGACTCGCCGTACGGCGACGCCGGACGCTTGGGCAGATCCTCGGTCACGAGCGGCACGTCGGGGGTGCCGTACACCGCGGCCGACGACGAGAAGACGATGTTGTGGACGCCGGCATCCGCCATGGCCGCCAGGACCACCCGCGTGCCCTCGACGTTCTGCTCGTAGGTGTGCAGGGGGCGCTGCACCGAGACGCCCGCGTACTTGAACCCGGCGACGTGGATGACGCCGGTGACGCCGTGCTGGCGCATGGTGTCGACCAGCAGGTCGCGGTGCAGGATCGTGCCCTCGATGAACGGCACGCCCTCCGGCACGAACGACGCGTGGCCGCTCGAGAGGTCGTCCACGACGATCGGGGCGATGCCCGCCGCCTGCAGCGCGCGCACCACGTGCGCACCGATGTATCCCGCTCCGCCGGTCACAAGCCACGTCATGGCTCCATCCTGCCCGATGCCGGAGGCGGCCGATGACCGCCGGGGCGGCCGCCGCGTAGCATCGGCCCATGACCCGCGTCGTCGTCGCCCCCGACAGCTTCAAGGGCACGATCACCGCGGCGCGGGCGGCGGCCGCGATCCGTGACGGATGGCTGTCGGTGCGGCCGGCCGACGAGGTCGTGCTGCGGCCGATGGCCGACGGGGGAGAGGGCACGCTGGACGCGTTCGCCGCCGCGGTGCCCGGGTCGCGGCGGATGCCGGTCGACGTCACGGCGCCGTGGGAGGGCGGACCGGTCGCGGCGAGCTGGCTGCGGCTTCCGGCGACGCCGGACGCGCCGTCCGGCACCGGCGTGGTCGAGCTGGCCTCGACGGCGGGGATCGAGCTCTTCGGCGACCGCCGCGATCCGTGGCGGGCCTCGACGGCGGGCTTCGGCGACGCGATCGCGGCCGCACTGGATGCCGGGGTCTCGCGCCTCGTGCTCGCGATCGGCTCCAGCGCGTCGACGGACGGCGGTGCCGGGCTGCTGCGGGCGCTCGGCGCGCGGTTCCGGGCGGACGCGTCCGTGGTCGAGGCCCCCCGGCTCGGCGCCGGGCACCTGCCGCTGCTGCGGGGTGTCGAGCTCTCGGGGCTCCGTGCCCTCCCGCCCGGCGGCGCCCTGGTGCTCACCGACGTGTCGGCGCCCCTGTGCGGACCGACGGGGGCGGCGCGCGTGTTCGGTCCGCAGAAGGGCGTCGCCGCCGACCGGCTCGCCGAGCTCGACGCCATCCTCACCCGCTACGCCACGCTGTTCGACGTCGATCCCGCGACGCCCGGTGCCGGCGCGGCGGGCGGAACGGGGTTCGCCCTGCTCGTCTGGGGAGCCTCCCTGGAGCCGGGTGCGGCCGAGGTCGCCCGCCTCATCGGGCTCGAGGACGCCGCCGCGAACGCCGACGTCGTCGTCACGGGCGAGGGGTCCTTCGACGGCCAGTCGGCCGCCGGCAAGGCTCCCGCGCACGTGTCGGCCGTGGCCGCCGCGCTCGGCGTGCCGGCGGCGCTCGTCGCCGGGCACATCGACCCCGACGCGGACGCGACGGCCTTCGCGGCATCCGTCTCGCTCACCGAGCTCGCGCGCCGCGCCGGAGCCCTCGACCCGGCCGGGGCCGCCCTGGCCGACCCCGTCCTGTGGCTGCGCGCGGCCGGCGCGGAGCTGGCCCGCGCCCTCTCCTGACCCGGCGCGACGCCGGCACGACGCACGGACGTCATCGATGTTGACGTCAACATCGGCGATCCTCTAGGCTTGTCCCAGTCATGTTAACGTCAACATGCATTGGCTCCCCGGTCGCGACGACGCGATACAGAGAGGAATCCCCCACGATGAAGTCCCCCGGCCTGATCGCCCTCGCCGCCGTGACCGCCCTCGGCGTCACCGGTCTCATCGCGCCGCTCGCGGCGCCGGAACCGGCCGTCGCGGCATCCGCCGTGACCATCACCCCGAACCCCGCCTACGCGTCCGAGGCCTTCGAAGGGTGGGGCACGAGCCTCGTCTGGTTCGCCAACGCGACCGGCGGCTATCCCGAGCAGGTGCGCCAGGACCTGCTCGAGAAGGTCTTCGGCGAAGACGGCCTCAACCTCAACATCGCCCGCTACAACATCGGCGGCGGCAACGCCACCGACGTGCCGTCGTACCTGCGGCCGGGCGGGGCCGTGGACGGATGGTGGAACCCCGACCTGAACGCCAGCGACGCGTCCGGGCCCATCACCTCCACCTACGCCGACCGCGCCCGTTACGCCGCGGCCTGGAACCCCGACGACCCCGACGCCTTCGACTGGAACGCCGACGCGACACAGCGCTGGTGGATCGAGGCGCTGAAGGACAAGATCACGAAGTGGGAGGCCTTCAGCAACTCGCCCCCGTACTTCCTCACGCAGAGCGGCTACGTCTCCGGCGGCATCAACAACGCCACCTCCGAGCAGCTCGCCCCCGCCGACATGGACAAGTTCGCGGGCTACCTCGTCAAGGTCGTCGAGCACCTCGAGGAGACCTACGGCATCCAGTTCGACTCGCTCGACCCCTTCAACGAGCCGAACACGAACTACTGGGGCACCACGATCCCGCAGGGTGCGACGTGGCCGAGCTCCGCGAGCCGCCAGGAGGGCGCCCACATCGGTCCGCAGCGACAGGACCAGATGATCCAGGCGCTCGCCGCGCGCCTGGCCGCCCCCGGCACCACGACCGACGTCCCGATCTCGGCCATGGACGAGACCAACCCCTCGACGTTCGTGACGAACTGGAACGGCTGGTCGCAGACCTCTCGCGACGAGGTCTCCCAGCTCAACGTCCACACCTACGGCACGTCCAACCGCACGATGGTGCGCGACATCGCCAAGACCTCCGACAAGCCGCTGTGGATGAGCGAGGTCGAGGGCAACTGGGACAGCTCGAACGCCGGCTTCAACCAGACCAACATCGACAACGGCCTGGGCATGGCCGGTCACATGATCGACGACCTGCGCGAACTCGAGCCGCGCGCCTGGGTGTTCTGGCAGCCCGTCGAGGACCTGTACAACATGCAGAAGGTCGAGAAGACCAACTGGGGCAGCGTCTTCATCGACTTCGACTGCAACGCGCAGAACCAGTCCGCCCGACGCCTCGCCGACGGTGACGCCGACGCGTCCTGCAAGGTGCTGACGAACGCGAAGTACAACACGATCCGCAACTTCACGCACTACATCCGGCCCGGCGATCACATCGTCCCGACCAACGACACCCAGACCACGGCGGCCGTGACGGCGGCGGGCGACGGTGTGAACCTCGTGCACGTGAACACCGAGGCATCCGCCCGCACGGTGCGCCTGGACCTGTCGAACTTCGGCCAGATCGCTCCCGGTGCCAAGGTCACCCCGATCGTGACGACGCAGTCGCCGGCGGATGCGGTCGAGCAGAACGCGCTCGTGCGCGGAAGCGACGTCGCGATCGACCCCCTCACCCGCACGGCCACGCTGACGGTGCCGGCCAAGTCGGTCACCACGTTCGTGGTGTCGGGCGTCTCCGGCGTCGCGGCGGCCGCGCCGGCCGTGAAGGACGGCGCGACCTACCAGCTGCTGGGGACCCAGAGCGGCAAGGCGCTCACGGTGCAGAACGCCGCGCTGACGATCCGCAGCTCCGCGACGACGGCGGATGCCGCGACGGCGCAGACCTGGACGGCGGTCTCCCTCAGCGGTGCCGGCACCGATCGCCAGCGGGTGCTGCTGCGCTCGGGCGACGGGCGCTATCTCGCCTCGTCGGGCACCTCCCTGACCCTCGCGACCGAGAGCGCCGAGCAGGCGGCGGCCGATCCGGCCGCGCAGTGGGTGCCGAACACCCTCGACGGTCGGAGCTACTCCTTCCTGAACGTCGCGAGCACCCGGGTGCTCGACGTCAACGGCGGGGGCACCTCCGACGGCACGAGCGTGGGGCTCTGGACCTCCAACAACGGCGCCAACCAGTCGTGGACCCTCGCGCCGACCGCGATCGACACCGTCGCGGACGTGACGGTCACGACGGAGGCGGGCGTGGCTCCGACCCTCCCGGGCACGGTGCAGGTCCGCTACCTCGGCGGCCTCACGCGCACCGCCGCGGTGACCTGGGACCTCTCCGGACACGACTGGTCCGCCGGGACGACCGAGGTCGCCGGCAGCGGCACCGACCTGTTCGGCGCACCGTTCACCGCCCGCGCGCTCGTCGACGTCGGCGCCTTCACCGCGGCCGTGCCGGTCTCGCTCACCACCTACGCGGGGACCACGCTCGACGCCGTGTCGGCGGCGGCGCCGCCGACCGTGCCCCTGGAGGTGCGCACGGGCGGCGCAACGGTGGCCGCACCGGTCACGTGGTCGTGGGATGCCGTGACGGATGCCGAGCTGGCCGCGCCCGGTACCGTGCGCGTGCCGGGAACCGTGGCCGTGCCCGGAGGCGGCACGCTCGACGCCGTGCTGACGGTCATCGTGACGACGCCCACCGAGAAGAACGTCGCCCCGACGAGCACGCCCACCGCCACCTACACGGAGAGCGGCTACCCGGCCACGCGCACGATCAACGGCGTCACGACCGACAAGGGCTGGTCGAACTGGCGCGGCGGCACGCTCAACGCCTCCGACACCCTCACCTACGCCCTGTCCGCTCCGACGCCCGTCACCCACGTGAAGGTCTACTTCAAGCGGGACGGCGGCACGTCGTGGGCTCAGACGATGCACATCGACCACCGCCTCGGCACCGGGGAGTGGGTGATCGGCGACACGATCACGGTCGGCACTCCGGCGACCGGCGATCCGCAGGTCGACGTCCCCGTCGATGCGGCCTCGGCCGAACAGGTGCGCGTGGTGATGAACGCGTATCCGAACACGCACCTCATCGTCTCGGAGGTGGAGATCTACGCCCCGGCCGCCTCGCCGTCGGAGGTCGCCGACCTCGCGCGACTGACCGTCGGGTCGGCGTCGGTGAAGGACTTCTCCGCCGACACGACCGCGTACGAGGTCGCCGTCGCGGGCTCGGCCTGGCCGGTGGTCTCCGCGACCGCGGTCGACCAGGACGCGAGCGTCCGCGTCGTCCAGCCCGGCGACGGGCAGGGGACGGCCACCGTGACGGTGACCGCGCCCTCCGGTGCGCAGAAGTCGTACACCGTGACCGTCGCGCGTGCGGCCGTGCTCTCGGGCGTGACGATCGGCGGCACGCCGACGGTCGGCGCCGCCCTCAGCGCGGTGCCCGGCACCGTCGACCCCGCCACCGCCGACCTCGCCTACGTCTGGCAGCGCGACGGCGTCGCGATCGACGGGGCGGACGGCGCGCAGTACACCGTGACGACCGACGACGTCGGACACGAGCTGACCGTCGTGGCGACGGCCACCGCGCCCGGCTTCACGGCGGGTACGGCGACCTCGGACGCGGTCACCGGTCAGCCGGGCACCGCCACGCCGACCCCGACGCCGACCGCGACGCCGACGCCGACGCCGACCGCGACGCCCGAGCCGACGGGATCGCCCACCGCGAGCCCGTCGCCGTCGGCGACCGCGACGAGCGCACCCGGCACGTCCACGCCGACCGAGGCCGACCTCACGACCGCGCTCGAGGGGCGCATCTCGGGCCCGGCATCCATCGCCGCCGGCAGCACCGTCTCGGTGCAGGTCGGCGCCGATCGGGCGGGCCAGCAGGTCGCCGCGTGGCTGTTCTCGACCCCGCGGGCTCTCGGCGCCGCGACGGTCTCGGCCGCAGGGACGATCCCCGTGACCGTTCCGCTGGACGCGGTCGCCGGTGCGCACCGCCTCGCCGTGACGGATGCCGCGGGCACCGTGATCGGCTGGTACGCCGTCACGGTCACGGCGCCGCCGACCACGCTGGCCACCACCGGCGCGACGGCGCCCTTCGCCCTGGCGCTCACCGTCGCGGTGCTGCTGCTGATCGCGGGAGCCGCCCTCGTGCGGCGTCGGAGCCCGGCGCGCGGCTGAGAACGCCGTGACGACCGCCTGAGCGGCGTCACGACAGCGGCCCCGCCCTTCCGAGAGGAGGGACGGGGCCGCTGCCGTGTGTGACGCGACGTCAGGCGTCGCGCGACGTCACGAGTCGGCCAGGGCCGCGGAGACGACGGCGCGGGCCTCGGCCTGCACCTCGCGCAGATGCTCCTCACCGCGCAACGACTCGGCGTAGAGCTTGTAGACGTCCTCGGTGCCGGACGGGCGCGCGGCGAACCAGGCGTGCTCGGTCTGCACCTTCAGGCCGCCGATCGCGGCGCCGTTTCCCGGCGCGTGGGACAGCTTCGCGGTGATCGGCTCGCCGGCGAGCTCCGTCGCGGTGACGGCCTCCGGAGCGAGCTTCGACAGCGCCGCCTTCTGTGCGGGGGATGCCGGGGCGTCCACGCGCTGGTAGGCGGACGCGCCGAACTCAGCCTCCAGCTCCGCGTAGCGCTGCGACGGGCTCTTGCCGGTGACCGCGATGATCTCGGCGGCGAGCAGGCACAGCAGGATGCCGTCCTTGTCGGTCGTCCAGACGGTGCCGTCGACACGGAGGAAGGACGCCCCCGCCGACTCCTCGCCACCGAACGCCACCGAGCCGTCCAGCAGGCCCGGAACGAACCACTTGAAGCCCACGGGCACCTCGAGCAGGCGCCGGCCGAGCGACGCGGCGACCCGGTCGATGATCATCGACGACACGAGCGTCTTGCCGACGGCGGCGTCGGCCGGCCACTGCGGACGGTGCGCGTACAGATAGTCGATCGCCACGGCGAGGTAGTGGTTCGGGTTCATCAGGCCGGCGTCGGGCGTCACGATGCCGTGCCTGTCGGCATCCGCGTCGTTGCCGGTGAGCACGTCGTACTCGTCGCGGCGGGCGACGAGCGCGGCCATCGCCGAGGGCGACGACGGATCCATGCGGATCTTCTCGTCCCAGTCGAGCGTCATGAAGCGCCACGTCGGGTCGACCTCGGGGTTGACGACCGTGAGGTCGAGGCCGTAGCGCTCGCCGATCAGCGCCCAGTACTCGACGGACGCGCCGCCGAGCGGGTCGGCGCCGATGCGGACGCCGGCGCGGCGGATGGCCTCCACGTCGATGATGTTCGCGAGGTCGGCGACGTAGCCCTCGCGGAAGTCGTAGCTTCCGAGCGTGTCCGCATCGATGTCCTTGAACGGGGTGCGCGCGACCCCGTCCAGGCCCGCGGCGATCAGGGCGTTGGCCCGGTCGGCGATCCACCCGGTGGCATCCGTGTCGGCCGGCCCGCCGTGCGGCGGGTTGTACTTGAAGCCGCCGTCGCGCGGCGGATTGTGCGACGGGGTGACGACGATGCCGTCGGCGCGGCCCGGGTCGTCCAGGGCGCGGCCGCGGTTGTAGGTGAGGATGGCGTGGCTGAGGGCCGGCGTCGGCACCCACGCGTCGCGGGAGTCGATGCGCACGTCGACGCCGTTCGCGACGAGCACCTCCACCGCGGTGCGCTCGGCCGGCAGCGACAGCCCGTGGGTGTCGCGACCGAGGAACAGGGGGCCGGTGATGCCCTGGGCCGCCCGGTAGTCGACGATCGCCTGGGTGGTCGCGAGGATGTGGTCCTCGTTGAAGCTGGTGCTCAGCGACGACCCGCGGTGGCCGCTCGTACCGAACGCGACGCGCTGTTCGGGAACGGACGGATCGGGTCTGCGGTCGTAATAGGCGGCGATGAGCTCATCGATGTCGATGAGGTCGGAGGCTTCGGCTGGCTGTCCTGCGCGGCTCATGTCCACAGTCTGTCACTGCGGCGGGCCGGCGGTCACTTCCGATGCAGGACCGAGGCTGCCGTGCTGTCGGACAGCTTGTTGATCAGCGTCAGCGTGTCGGGCTTGCAGCCGTACTTCGCGTCGGTGATCGGGGCGTTCGAGATCTGCTGGCTGATGGCACCGGCATCCGTGCCCTTGCCGTCGATCGTCGCGACGATCTCCATGCCCGAGGTGTCCTGCGTCTGGCTGCCGATGCCGTTGCCGGTCACGGTGTAGGTGCCGGTGATGGAGCCCTTGAACTGGATGAGGGTGACCGTCCCGGAGATGTCGACCGCGACCCGCTCCGCGGGGGTCCACGTGTACGACCCGTCCTTGCGCAGCTCGAGATCCGCGGTGCCGGTCGCCGTGAAGGTGGCACCCGAGCTCGCCATCAGCGAGTTCACGTCGTTGTAGAACGCCGTCACCTGATCCTGGCCCATGTGCCACTCGCCGACGAGACAGGCGAGATCCGCGGTCGGAGACGGGGAGGGCGTCGGCGTCGGTGTGGGTGTGGGCGTGGTGCTCGCGGAGCCGCTGGGGCTGGGCTCGGTCGCCGGCTTGTCGTCGACCGGTGCGCAGGCGCTCAGGCTCAGGGCGAGGGCTGCTGCGGTGACGACGGCGAGAGAGGAGAATCGGCGGATCACCCCTTCAGCGTAGGCTGTCACCCGTGACTTCCGCGCCTTCGTCGACCGCGGCACCCGCGGCACCGCTGCCCTCGCGCCGCACCTACAGCTATCTCGGTCCGGCCGGAACCTTCACGGAGGCGGCCCTCGCGCAGGTGCCCGAGGCGCGCGATCAGATCTGGCGTCCGGTGCGCAACGTCGCGGAAGCGCTCGCCGATGTCGTCGACGGCCGCTCGGATGCCGCGATGATCGCGATCGAGAACTCGGTCGACGGCGGGGTCTCCACGGCGCAGGACGCGTTGGCGACGATGCCCGGGCTGAGAATCGTCGGTGAGTATCTCGTGCGAGTCAACTTCGTGCTCGTCGGCCGCCCCGGCATGCGCCTCGAGGACGTGCGACTCGTGGCCGCGCACCCGGTCGCCTACGGCCAGTGCCTGCGGTGGTTGTCGGCGACGCTGCCCGACCACGCCCACCTGCCCGCGTCGAGCAATGTGGCCTCGGCGGTCGACATGATCGAGGGCGTGAGCGACGCGGACGCGGCCATCGCACCTCCCGGCATCCTCGAACACCACGACCTCGAGTTGCTGGCCGAGGAGATCGGCGACAACGCCAACGCCGTGACGCGCTTCGTGCTCGTGAGCCGCACGGTGTCGGCGCCGCCGCCCACCGGCGCGGACAAGACCTCGCTGATCGTCGAGCTGCCCGAGGAGTATCCGGGAGCGCTGCTCGAACTGCTGGAGCAGTTCGCGACGCGCGGCATCAACCTCTCGCTGCTCGCGTCGCGGCCCATCGGCGACGCTCTCGGCCGCTACCGCTTCGTCATCGACGCCGACGGCCACATCCAGGACGAGCGCATGGCCGACGCCCTCCTGGGCCTGCGCCGCTTCAGCCCGAAGGTCATCTACCTGGGGTCGTACCCGCGCGCGGACCGCGCCATCGTGCACTACCCCGACCGCTACTCCGACGAGGTGTTCGTCGAGGCCCGCGACTGGCTGCGCGGCCTCATCTCCGGAGCCCCCGAGGCCTGACGCCTGCGGCGGGGCGTTTCGACTCGTCGCTGCGCTCCTCGCTCAGAGACCGGGGGTGCGCCTGTTGACGGTCGTTGAGCGAGCGCAGCGAGTCGGGATGCGCCTGTTGCCGGTCGTTGAGCGAGCGCAGCGACCGGGGGTGCGCCTGTTGCCGGTCGTTGAGCGAGCGCAGCGAGTCGAAACGCACTGCGCGACGCGTCTGCGGACTCAGGCCGCGAGCAGCTCGAGAGTCTGGATGCGGCCGGTCGCGCTGTCCATCGCCTCACCGTCGTAGGCTCCCGAGACGGGGGAGATCATGACCTCGTCGACGCCGTGGCGCTCGGCGAACGCGGCCAGGGCCGCGCGGGACTCTTCGCCCGTGCCGACGAACCAGCGGCGGCGCAGAGCGTCGATGAGCGGGGCCGCGAGCCGGTCCTCCGCTTCCGCCGCGGCGGCCTGCTCGACGGTCTCGAGCGCCGTCAGCGGGCGGCCGCCGCGCAGCCGCGCCATCATGCGCGCCTGCGGCAGCATCCGCTCCTCGGCCTCCGCCGCGGTGGGCGCGACGACCGCGTTGGCGGTGAGGAAGGTGCGCGGGACGTCGAGGTGGGCCGACGGCTGGAACTGCGCGCGGTAGAGATCCAGCGCGCGCTCCAAGCCCTCGCCCGAGAAGTGGTTCGCGAACACGTACGGCAGCCCGAAGGCCGCGGCGAGCTGGGCGGAGTAGTCGCTCGAGCCGAGCAGCCAGACCTCCGGAGCGCCCGTGGCGGCGGGGGTCGCGTGGATGCCGTATCGATCGTCCCCGTCGCCGCGACCGGTCAGGCGCACCGTGGCGCCGTCGGGCGACATCAGCGCCGAGATGTCGCGCACGTGCTCGGGGAAGCGGTCGACGTCGCTGGACGTGCCGCTCATCCGCAGCAGCTGGGTGATGACCGGATCGCTTCCGGGCGCGCGTCCCAGTCCGAGGTCGATCCGCCCCGGCGCGATCGCCTCCAGCGCGGCGAACTGCTCCGCCACCACGAGCGGGGCGTGGTTGGGCAGCATCACTCCGCCGGAGCCGACCCGGATGCGCGACGTGCGGGCCGCGGCCGCGGCGATGAGCACCGGCGGCGTCGTCGAGGCCACCGCGGGCATGTTGTGGTGCTCGGCGAACCAGTAGCGGCGGTAGCCGAGCTCGTCGGCCCGCTGGGCCAGGGCGAGGGAGGAGGCGACCGCCTGGGTGCTGGTCTGATCGGTGCGGACGGGGACGAGATCGAGGACGGAGAGCGCAGGAGACATCGTCGGAGACAACCCCGCGGGCGGTCCTCGCATTCCGCGAGCGCTCAGCCGGCGCGCTTGACCTCCTCGTACGCCGCCAGCGCGGCGTCGCGGGTCTCCTTGAGATCGACGATCGGCTCGCGCTCCGCGGCATCCGGCGCCCATTCGCGGACGTACCGCCCGTCGGCGTCGAACTTCTTCGCCTGCAGCTCGGGATTGAAGATGCGGAAGTAGGGGGCGGCGTCGGCGCCCGACCCGGCCACCCACTGCCAGTTGAACGGGTTGCTGGCGGCATCCGCGTCCACGAGCGTGTCCCAGAACCACTCCTCGCCGCGGCGCCAGTCGATCAGCAGGTTCTTGATGAGGAAGGATGCCGTCACCATCCGCACCCGGTTGTGCATGAAGCCCGAGACCCAGAGCTCCCGCATCCCGGCATCCACGAGGGGCACGCCCGTCTCGCCCCGTTGCCACGCCCGCAGCATCGAGGGCTTCAGCCGCGGCCAGGGGAACGCGTCGTAGGCGGGCTTGAGGTTCTTCGTCGCCAGGTCGGGGGCGTGGAAGAGGGTGTGCCACGCGAACTCCCGCCAGCCCACCTCGGAGAGGAAGCCGCCGACGCGCGCACCCGACGACACCGCCGCGTGCCAGACCTGGTGGGGGCTCAGCTCGCCCCACCGCAGCCGGGGCGACAGCATCGAGGTCGCCCCGCCTGCGGGCTCGTCGCGGGCCCGGTCGTAGTCGGCGACGTCCTCGGCGAGGAACGCGTGCAGGCGCCGCCGCGCCGCCGGCTCGCCGGGCGTCCAGCGCTCGCGGAGGCCGCCCGCCCAGTCGGGCGCCGTCGGCAGCAGTCCCCAGCCGTCGAGGTCGTCGGATGCCGGCGGCGCCGGCGGCCCCGCGATCTCGCGGGGCTCGGACAGCGGCTCGCGCGGCGCGGGCAGCTGCTGGCAGGCCCGCCAGAACGGCGTGAAGACGCCGTAGGGCGTGCCGGCGCCGGTGCGGACGGTCCACGGCTCGAACAGCAGGGATGCCGCGAACGAGCTCACCTCGTGGCCGTCGGCGCGCAGCGACTCCTTGAGGCCCGCGTCGACCGCGCGCTCCGGCGCGCTGTAGCGCCGGTTCCAGAAGACGGCGCCGGCGCCGACCTCCGCGGCGAGGCGGGGGATGACCTCGGCGGCGGCGCCGCGGCGCAGGATGAGCGCGGTCCCCTTCTCGCGGAGCCCGTCGGCCAGGGCGGCGAGCGAGTGGTGCAGCCACCAGCGGGCGGCGCCGCCGAGGGGACGGAAGCCGGGGGACTCCTCGTCGAGCACGAAGACGGCCACCACCGGTCCGCCGCGGTCCACCGCCGCCCGCAGCGCGGGGTTGTCCGCGAGGCGGAGATCGTCGCGGAACCAGACGAGACTCGGGGATGCCGACATGCTCTCCATGGTGCCGGGTGCGTCGGGCCGCGGCGAGCCCTTGCGTGCGCGGTGGGGATGGCGGTACGCGGCGGGAATCTTTGTGAGTACAGTTGTACTCACAAAGAGGGAGAGGTGGGTCGCATGATCGTGACGCTGATCGTGGCGTGCGAGGTCGGGTTCTGGGTGGCCGTGCTCGCCGGCCTCCTCGCGCGCTACCCGCTGCGGCGGCCGCGGCTGGGGGCGGCGCTGCTGATCGCGGCTCCGGCGATCGACGTGGTGCTGTTGACCCTCGTGGCCGTCGACCTGCTCCGCGGCGGGACCGCCTCGTGGCAGCACGGGCTGGCCGCGATCTACATCGGCTTCTCGGTCGCCTTCGGCCATCAGGTCATCGCGTGGGCCGACGTGCGCTTCGCGCACCGCTTCGCCTCCGGGCCCCCGCCCGTCAAACTCTCGGGTACCGCGTACACGATCGCGTGCTGGAAGGACGTGCTGCGCACCATCGTCATGGTCGTGATCGCGGGCGGTGTCACGTGGGGGCTGATCGCGCTCGCCCGCGACGGCAACGGGACGGACGAGCTGCTGATCAACGTCCGGATCCTCGGGATCATCCTCGCCGCCGACGTGATCTGGGCCGTGAGCTACACGATCTGGCCGCGGCGCGCCCCCTCGTCGCCGCCCGTCGGGGCACACTAGCTCTCGTGCCCCGGCTCATCGACCACGACGCCCGCACGCGAGAGATCGCCGCGGCCTCGCTGCGCGTGCTCGAGCGCGACGGCCTCGCGGGACTGTCGGTGCGTGGCGTGGCCGACGAGGCGGGCATCGCGGTCGCGTCGCTGCGGCGCACCTTTCCCACGCAGCACGCGCTGCGCGAGCACTGTCTGCTGCTCATCGATCAGCGGGTGTCCGCGCGTATCGCCGGGCTCGGCGGGCACTTCTCAGGACGGCGGCTCGCCGAAGAGATCCTGGAGCAGCTGCTGCCCCTCGATCACGACCGGAGGGTGGAACTGCTCGCCCAGATCCAGCTCGGGGTGCTCGCTCTCACCGATGCGCGGCTGCACGACTCTGTCCTGCGCCTCAACCGCGGGGTCGCCGCGGCGTGCCGCGCGTGCATCGAGCTTCTGCGGGAGGCCGGCGACCTCGGCGCCGGGCGTGACCCGGGTCTGGAGGCCGAGCGGCTGCACGCCCTGCTGGACGGCGCCGCCCTGCACGCGGTGTGGGGCGGGGACGATGACGCGGAGGCGGCGCGCCGCCTGGTCGTCGCGCATCTCGACGACATCGCCCGGCGTCCGCGCTAGAGCGCGGGGGAGGTGTGCCCGGAGGGCACGGCGAGCCGGAGCGAGGCGGCGTGGATGCGGACGTCCACCGCGGTCGCCTCGCCGAACTCGTCGCCGTCGAGCTGCACGGGCGTGGCGGCGCCCGCCGCGATCTGGATGCCGGTGCCCCGCGCGTACCGGATCGAGTTGTCCTTGGTCCGCAGTCGCAGGATCCGCCGACCCGTGCGGAAGCGTCGCAGCACGCTGTTGTCCCACGCGACGCGGCGCCAGACCGCGAGCCAGCCGAAGGCGGTCTTGGGCTGGAAGATCGCGATGTCGAGCTGGCCGTCGGCCACCGACGCCTCGGGGATGAGCTCGAGCCCGGCCGGCAGCGACCCGCAGTTCGCGAACAGCACGCTCTGCACCTGGGCGCGATGCATCCGGTGACCGGCGACCTGGTACATGATCGAGAACGGCTTCGCCTTCACGAGCGAGCGCGCGGCACCGTCGACGTACGCGACCCAGCCGACCTTCTTCTTCAGGTCGCCGCTGGTGTTGGCGATCATGGCGGCATCCAGGCCCATTCCGCCCATCACGACGAACGCACGCTCTTCGCGCTCGCCGTCGGGGCGGACGAGTTCCGCGAACCCGACGTCGATCTCCTGCACGTCGCCCTCGAACGTCGCCGCGATCATCGCGTCGGGATCGGTGAGCGGCAGCTGGAGGTTTCGGGCGAGCAGGTTTCCGGTGCCGCTCGGCACGATCGTGAGGGGCACCTCGGACCCGGCCATCGCCTCGCTGACGGCGCGGACCGTGCCGTCGCCTCCGGCCACGAGGACGGCGGCGGCTCCGGCGTCGATCGCTTCGCGGGCCAGCCCGTCGCCGAGCTCGTCGACGGTCGTCTCGAAGAAGAGGGGCTCGCCCCAGCCGGCGTCCGAGGAGTGGCTCGTGACGGCGGCGCGCAGAGCGTCGGCGTCGACCTTGATGGGGTTGTAGACGAGCGCCGCGCGACGGCGCGGCACCTCGTCACCGGAGGGCGCAGTGACGTCAGCAGGTGCCATGTGGCTAAACATACCCGGCGGTGAACATGAGCGGCGGGGCGGGCACGTCCGGGGAGAGCGGGCCCGTCGGGCTCGTCCACTCGAGGACTCCGCCCGGACGCTGGGCGACCCGCCACGCCGAGCGGATGCGACCCCGCGAACTAGACTTGTCTGGTGATCGATCTCGCTCTCCTCCGTGACAACCCGGACCTCGTCAAGCGCTCGCAGCAGGCCCGCGGCGAGTCGCCCGACACGGTCGACGATGCGATCGAGGCCGACCGTGCCCGACGCGCCGCGATCACCGCCTTCGAGGAGCTGCGCGCCGCACAGAACGCCCACGGCAAGACCGTCGCCGCCGCGCCCAAGGAGGACAAGCCCGCGCTCGTCGCCCAGGCGAAGGAGCTCAGCGACCGCGTCAAGGCCGCGCAGCAGGCCGTCACGGTCGCCGAGGAGGCGGCGGATGCGGCCCTCGCGCGCATCGAGAACATCGTCATCGACGGCGTTCCGGCCGGGGGCGAAGAGAACTTCGTCACGGTGCGGACGCACGGCGAGCCGGCATCCTTCGACTTCGAGCCGCTGGACCACCTCGCCCTGGGTGAGAAGCTCGGCGCCATCGACATGGAGCGCGGCACCAAGGTGTCGGGCAGTCGCTTCTACTTCCTGACCGGCATCGGAGCGCGCCTCGAATACGCGCTCATGTCCCTCGCGCTCCAGCGCGCCGTGGATGCCGGGTTCATCCCCATGATCCCGCCGACGCTCGTGCGTCCCGAGGTCATGCGCGGCACCGGATTCCTGGGGCAGCACGCCGACGAGGTCTACAAGCTGGAGGCCGACGATCTCTACCTCGTCGGCACGAGCGAGGTCCCACTCGCCGGCTACCACATGGGGGAGATCCTCGACCTGACCGCGGGCCCCAAGCGCTACGCCGGCTGGTCGACCTGCTACCGCCGCGAAGCGGGCTCGTACGGCAAGGACACCCGGGGCATCATCCGCGTGCACCAGTTCAACAAGCTCGAGATGTTCGTCTACACGACGCCCGAGGACGCCGAGGCGGAGCACCTGCGGCTCGTCGCGCTGCAGGAGCAGATGCTGCAGGACCTCGGCCTGAGCTACCGCGTGATCGACGTCGCCGCGGGTGACCTCGGCTCCAGCGCGGCCCGCAAGTACGACGTCGAGGCGTGGGTCCCCACGCAGGGCTCGTACCGCGAGCTCACCTCGACGAGCAACTGCACGACCTACCAGGCGCGCCGGCTCGACGTGCGGCACCGGCCCGCCGTCGAGGGCGGCGGCGCGGGCAAGACCGCGCCCGTCGCGACCCTCAACGGCACCCTCGCCACCACCCGCTGGATCGTGGCGCTGCTCGAGACGCATCAGCGAGCCGACGGCTCCGTCGTGATCCCCGAGGTGCTGCGGCCCTACCTCGGCGGCCTCGAGGTGGCGGAGCCGATCGCGTGACGAGCGCCGGAGAAGAGCTGCCGCACACCGGAGCGGTGTCGGTTGTCGCGCAGAAAGACGCGGCTCACCTCATCGAGACCATTGCGGACGACACCGAGAATCCGACGATCGTCACCGAGCGCCTGCTCATCGCCCTCGACGTCGACGGCACCGTGCTGCTGGAGGACGAGACGCTCAGCCCGGGAGTCGTCGAGGCGATCGCGCACGCGCACCGCGCCGGGCACGAGGTGATGCTCGCCACCGGGCGCAGCTGGGAGGGCACGCGCGGCATCCAGCACGTGCTCGAGCTCGCTCCCGACTACGCGGTCTGCTCCAACGGGGCGGTCATCATGAAGAGGGTCGGCGGCGACTTCGCCGAAGAGGGCCGGTACGAGCGCTTCCACATCGAGACGTTCGATCCGTCGGAGGTGGTCGGGCTGCTGCGCGCGCACCTGCCGCACGCGAAGTACATGGTCGAGCTGGCCGACGGCGAGCGGCTCTACACGGAACGCCTCGACGACTGGAACCTGGCGAACGCGCGCCGCGTCGACTTCGCCGAGCTGGTCGCCCAGCCGGTGTGCCGTGTCGTCGTGGTCTCGCCCGACGAGACCGACGAGGACTTCCTCGAGCTCGTCGGCCGCATCGGCCTGAGCAAGGTGTCGTACGCCGTGGGCTGGTCGGCCTGGCTCGACATCGCACCGCAGGGCGTCGACAAGTCGACCGCGCTGGAGCGCGTGCGCACCTGGTTGGGCGTCGAGCCCGACCGGGTGCTGGTCATGGGGGACGGGCGCAACGACCTCGGGATGTTCCGGTGGGCGCTCGAACACGGCGGACGCGCGATCGCGATGGGGCAGGGGCCCGAAGAGGTGCGCCGCGAGGCGGGGGAGATCACGGCATCCGTCCACGCCGGCGGTGTCGCGGACGTCCTGCGGCAGCTCTGAGCTGCCGACGACACGACCCGCGCTTTCAGCGGCTGCCCAGGCGCAGGCGCGAAGATGGGCACGGTCCGTCGACTAGACTCGACGCCTGTCTGGGGATGCCGCGGCGTCCGTCAGGGAGGGTTGTCCGAGCGGCCGATGGACCCGGTCTTGAAAACCGGTGGGCAGAGATGTCCCGTGGGTTCGAATCCCACACCCTCCGCAGGAGCGGTCGTGTCCGCTGTCGAAAGGTCCCCCGTGAGCCCACGCCCCGAGCGCCCTCGTCGGCAGCCCGTCGCCCGACACGGCATCCTGAAGTCGCCCCACCCGCTCTCGCAGGTGCTCGCGATCCTCGCCGCCGTCGTCGCGGTCGCCGTGATCAGCACGACGGCCGTCGGGGCGTTCTACGTGTGGGACGCCACCCGCGCCGTGGAGGCCGCCGGTGTCTCCATCGGCGGCGATGACGAGCAGCTGCCGCCCACGCTCGGTGAGATCGAGGGCGGCGTCAACATGCTCGTCGTCGGCACCGACTCGTGTGAAGGGCCGAACGCCGCGCTGTCCGGCGCCTGCCAGAACGGCGACACCGACGGCGAGCGCAACGACGTCACCATGCTGGTGCACATTTCCGACGAGCCCCGTCGCGTGACCGTCGTCTCCTTCCCCCGCGACATGATCGTCCCGATCCCGTCCTGCACGGGCCCAGACGGCACGCAGTACTCCGCGATGAGCGGTCAGATGCTGAATGCGTCCTACATGTACGGCGGTCTGTCCTGCACCGTTGCCACCATCGAAAAGCTGACCGGCGTCGACATCCGGTTCGCGGCCGCGACGCGGTGGACCGGTGTGATCAACATGTCGGACGCCATCGGCGGTGTCGACGTGTGCGTTGCGGACGACATCAGCGACAACCACACCGGACTCAACCTCACGAAGGGTGAGCACACGCTGAAGGGCGCCGAGGCGCTGCAGTTCCTGCGCATCCGTCACGGCATCGGCGACGGATCGGACCTCGGCCGCATCTCGAACCAGCAGCAGTTCCTGAGTTCACTCGTGCGTAAGCTGCAGTCGGAGGGGGTGCTCGGCAACCCCGCGACGCTGTTCAACCTCGCCAACACGGCGCTGCAGCAGGTGACGTCCGACCCGCCGCAGGTCGTGCTGAGCAAGAGCCTCGCGAACCCCCAGAACATGGTGCAGATCGCGATGGCCGTGCGCAGCGTGCCCTACCAGGACATCGTCTTCGTGCAGTATCCGACGGTGTACGCGTCGGACGGCTCTCGTGTCGACCCGGTGACGTCGGCGGCGAAGGTGCTCTTCGATGCCCTCGCCAACAACCAGCCGATCCAGCTGACGGGCTCCACGAGCGACGGCTACGGAACCGAGGTCGTCGGCGAGGTCACGCCCACGCCCAGCGACCCGGCCACACCGGAGCCCACGGCGACAGCGGATGCCGGCGCCACCGCGGCGGCGCCCACGCCGACGCAGGAGGCCGTGCAGCTGCCGAGCTCCATCACGGGTCAGACGGCGGCGCAGGTCACCTGTACGGTCGCGCAGCGCTGACGCGCGGGCACGGGCCGGATGCCGCGGCCTCCGGTTCGGCGGGAGGGCTCGGACCGGTTATGATTGCCGGGTGCGTTCGCGCGGCTCCGGCCGCGCAGCGCCTGGAGACGTCGCATAGTCAGGCCTAGTGCACCACCCTGCTAAGGTGGAGTCCCCTTACGGGGACCGAGGGTTCAAATCCCTCCGTCTCCGCCCTAAAAATGCCTGATCAGAAGCTGTTTCGTTCCGGTGCTGCCACAGAATCTGCCATTTCTGCCACGTTCCGGTCGTGGTTGGTGTTGAGCATTCTGGCGATCATGTGCGGTCTTGCGTAGCTTTCTGCTCGCCGAGCGGTCGTTCGACTCGCCGTTTCTCCCGCGTGAGCGCGAGTCGGAGAGTGCAAATCCCTCCGTCTCCTCCGAGCGGTTGCCATCGCGACGGGTCTGATGGGTCAGCGTCCGGCGGCATCCATTCGCTTGATCAGGGACGGGCGCCGGGCGTTGCGGCGGCGTACGTCAGCGAGGTAGTCGTCGGCGATCTCGGGGCGTCCGGCGGCGCGGGCCGCGGCGCGTAGTTTCGTCATCCTTCGCACGGCGCCGGGGTAGGCGCGGGTGTTCGCCTCGATGAGGCGGTCGTCGATGAGCTGCGCCATGACGGGGAGCACGGCCACGGGGTCGATCTTGCTGTATCGGCCGACGAGAGGAACAGCATCGCGATGCCGATGCCTGCGAACACGACGACCTCGAACAGACCGTCGTATGGATAGCTCTCGATGGTCTCCCACACCGGAAACTCACGTTCCGCGCGCCCGGGACTGATGATCAGCACGAGCAGCGGCTGCAGCAGCCACGCCGCGAACGCGCCGATGCCACCCCACCCCGCGGTGACATAGAGACTCTTGGTCGTGGGTGTTGCGACGGACTGCCGCACCCACTACGCCGCTAATCTGATGTCCGTGACACCGAAGACCATGTGGCCGGTGGTGAAGGCGATGCTCCACTCTCAACACGCGCGGCCTCCGCGATCGAGATCTCGCCCTGCAGCACGGGCAGCACGATGCGGATCTTCTTTTCCGCCGGGATCGTCGGTGGACGACTCATAATTCTCAGACCTTCCAATAGGGGCGCTGCCTCAGCAACTAACTACCCCTGCCACATAGTCTGACGCGCGACATACCGACCCCGTGGGCTTCTAGAGTTCGGCGCCGACCTTAGGAAGGCGCTTTCGTGGCCTCGTGTGGGTCACCGGCCGCCTGCACCGTCAGCCAGTGACCCACCATCGTCATCGGGGCGTGCGGTGCTGTGCCGGCGGGAGGGGTGGGAAGGCGGCGTTGATCGTGGTCTGGTACCAGTAGGCGGTGGTGGAGATGTCGTCGGATCGTTCGAAGAGACCGTGCTCCCAGGTTCCGATCTGCTGGACGGTCACGCGCAGTCGATCCTGGAAGTAGATCGGGTCGGGCAGGTGCCATCGGTAGAGGCCGTGCATGGGCATCATGGCGGTGGAGAATTCGGATGCCTTGGTGGTGTCGGTGGCGCTCGCGAACGGGTACCCGAAGTAGGGGGCGCTGAAGGTGAGGATGTTAGGTTCGGGGTCTGCGCGGAGCGCGTCCTGGAAGGCCCACGCACCGCCGGCGTAGTCTTCGAGGCCGGTGCTGCACAGGGTGGGGAGGTCGGTGTCGTCGTCGATGTAGAACTTCACTTCACCTTCTCCCCACCAGTATCGGTGAAGCGAGGCGAGAGCGACGTAGGTGCCGACGTATGTGCCAGAGCCTTCAACCCCATCCAGGATGAGGTGGTCTTCGCCGGGCGCGGTGGTGCCGTTGCTGCGACGCCACTGGGCGTGGAAGTAGCCGGGCCACTGGTCGAAGTCGTCGCCGGTGGTGTAGTCGATCTGGAAGAAGACGTGGCCGAGATCGCCGCCGTGTTCGCTGGTGAGTTCGATGCGGGCGCCGGTGCGGAACGGCATGGGAAAGTAGGAGTTCATGCCGCCGGTGGGTGCGACCACGATCGGTTCCGAGGTGACGAGGGTGCGTTCGCCGAAGCCGTTGCAGAAGAAGTCGCCAAGAGGGACTTCGACGGATGGGTGCGGCGAGTTGTCCCAGTAGGCGCGGAGGACGAGGTCGCGGAGAACGAAGGGGCCGGCGGGTGTCTTGTCGGTGACGGTGATCCAGATGTGACGGATGACACCGGGCCCGTCAATTTCGGCGAGGGTGAGGGTGTCGCCGGCGGGAAGTTCGTACCAGGCGCTCCCCTTGCGGCCGGGGCCGAGGTGTGAGCTGGCGATGCCGGCAGATCCGGCTGCTCCGGTGGGGTTTTCAGCGTTGATGGCGCGGCTGCGCAGGTTTCCGGTGTTGCGGAGGGTGTTCCAATGAGTGGGCATTGCGCTTCTTTCGGTCTTCAGGAGGGACTACTTGACGGCGCCGGCGGTCACGCCGCGGCTGATGGTGCGTTGGAAGATGAGGAAGAACACCAGCGTCGGGATCAACGAGAGCAGCGAGCCGGCGTTGATGACGGTGATGTCGATGGAGTGCTGCCCGCGCAGTGTGGACAGGGCGATGGGCACGGTCTGGGAGGCGGGGTCGCCGAGCAGGATGAGCGGGATGTAGAACTCGTTCCATGACCAGATGAAGATGAACACGACGAGCACGGAGATGGTGGGGCGGACGATGGGGAAGACGACCTGCCAGAGGATCCGCCACCGTCCGGCTCCGTCGATCGCGGCGGCTTCCAGCACTTCTCGCGGGAAGGTGGACATCACGCTGGAGAGGATGTATGTGCCGTACGCGGCCCAGAGGATGGTGAAGACGATGATGATGGACCAGATCGAGTTCAGCAGTCCGGTTGCCTGAGCGCCGTAGAACAGCGGGTAGATCAGCGCTTCGTGCGGCACCATGGTGGCGATCAGCAGAAGCGCGGTGATTGCGGTATTGGCCCGGATCCTGCCGATTCCAATGGCGTACGAGGCGAGCAGTGCGAGGGCGGTCCCGGCGAACGCGATGATGGTGGAGCTGAGGACGGAGTTCCACAACGCGCGGGGGAAGTCGACGCGGTTGAGGTAGCTCACGAACGCGTCGAGTGTGAAGGTTGTCGGCCAGGCGAGGGGCCCGTTGGTGGAGTAGTCCGCCCCGGTCTTGAACGCGTTGAGCACGAGAAGCAGGAACGGTGCGGCCATCACCACGGCGATGAGAACGGCCAGCCCGAGCATCAGCCAGTTCAGCGGTGTCCGACGGGTCTTGTTGAGGGGCAGGGAGTGGGAGAGCGTGGCAGTCATCAGCGGTGCTCCTTACGGGTTTCACGGTGCTGCCAAGACAGCATCACGGCGGCGACGACGAAGATGACCACGGACATCACGGTCGCGATGGTCGAGCCGTAACCGACTCGGGACAGCTCGAAGAAGTTGCGGTACGCGTAGTACGACGGCACCACGGTCGAGTTCTCGGGTCCGCCGCCGGTGAGGATCAGGATCGGGGCGAACACCTTCAGCGCAGCGATTGTTGCGGTGAGGACGACGACGAAGATTTCGGGTCGGATCTGGGGAATGGTGATCGCCTGGAATCGGCGCCACCATCCCGCGCCATCGAGCTCCGCCGCCTCGTACAGCTCCGGATCGACCCTTTGCAGTGCGGACATGAAGATCACGACCGGGTAGCCGATCTGGAGCCACACCAGCATGAGCATGACCGAGTAGATGGCGATGTTCGGATCACCCAGCCAGTCAGGTGGGGACTGGATCCCGATGCTCTTGAGCATCAGGGTGAGCGAGCCCTGCTGGGTGTTCAGGATGGTGGACCAGATGAACCCCGCCACCGCGATCGGCAGGATCTGCGGCAGGTAGTACGTCGCCCGGAGGGTGGCGATCGCTTTGTCGCCGTAGCGGCGGCCGAGATAGTCGAACAGGAGCGCGGCGAGAAGGATGCCGATGATGGTGGGGATGACGGTGATCGCGACGATCATCGCGATGCTGTTCTGGAAGGACCGCCAGAAGGTCTCGTCGGTGAACAGGGTGGTGTAGTTCTCCAGACCTGCCCACCGCATCGGCGCTTGCCCGCCTTTCCAGTGGAACAGGCTGGTGTAGACGTTCATCGCGAACGGTGCGGCGACCACGACAGCGAATCCTGCGGCGAGGGGGATCAGGTACAGCCAGTAGGCGTCGCGGCGTTCGAGGCTGCGGGGGCGATTTCTCAGGGGAGTTGCCATGATGTTTTTTCTCCGGTGGAGTGGGGGCCCGCCGAGCGGAGGGCCCCCACAGGTTCAGCCGGCTAGGGCGACTTCGCGGCCTTCGTCGTAGAACTCTTGAAGGTCGGCGGTCCACTCTTCGGCGGTCATGTTGCCGTTGGACATGGCCTGCATGCCGGACTGGATGAAGTCCAGGAATCCAGGGACGGGATAGTCGGGGTAGAAGCTCAGCGTGTCCGCCTCGAGGAGCTCGTTGAACCGTTCGGTGTACTCGCGGGTGAGATCGTCTTCGATGGTCGACGCGTCGCCGGCGAGCGGCAGGCCGCCGAGCTGGCCGATCTTGTTCTGCACCTCTTCGCTCAACGTGATGTCGATCCAGTCGTACGCGAGTTCCTTGTTGGTCGCGTTGGCGGGCACGCCCCACAGGTGGCCGCTGGAGCCCATCTGCATGTTGGCGCCGGGCAGGGTGAAGTAGCCCCATTCGAAGGGTGCCTGCTCGCGGATGCGAGCGAACTCGCCCTGGTTCCAGATGAGCATGGCCGTTTCGCCGCTGAGGAAGTTGACGGTGGCCTGCTCGAAGTTCAGGCCGCCCAGCTCGGTGCCGACGTAGCCCTTGTCGATCCACTCCTGGAACCTCTCGGCGCCATCGCCCCAGGGGCTGGCGGAGAAGTCCACCGGCTCGCGCAGGAACATGAAGTCGTCGATCGATTCGCGGTCGGCGCCGGCGGATACCAGGGAGTACCACACCCACATCTGGTTGAAGCCCTGGCTGGTCGCCGCGGATGAGGAGATCGGGGTGATACCGGCGGCGAGGAGCTTGTCCATCGCCGCTTCGAACTCGGCCAGGTCGGTGGGTTCCTCGGTGATGCCCGCCTGCGCGAACAGCTCCTTGTTGTAGTAGAACATGACGTACTCGCCGATGTTCGGGATGCCGTACCAGTCGCCGGAGCCTGCCAGGCCCTGCTCGTCGTACTTCGCGAAGGCCTGCATGCCGCCGGTGATCTTCTCGTCCCACCCGTACTCGTCGACGGCGTCGGTGAGCGGGGAGAGCAGGCCCTGCGCGGCGAGCTGACCGCCGTCGGAGTTGCCCTTGTTGAACTCGATCACGTCTGGCACGTCGTTGCCGGTGAGGGTGATCTTGGCGTTCTGTCGCATCGCGTCGAAGCTCGTCGTCTGGAAGTCGACTTCGACGTCCGGGTGCTTCTCCTTGAAGATCTCCAGCGCCAGCTGCCAACCCTGGCCCTGCGCGGTTTCGGGGTTCTCGTACTGCAGGATCGTGAAAGTGTTGTCTCCTTCTGCGTCGCCGCCGGAGCCGGCGCAGCCGGCCAGGGAGATCGCTACGGTGGCCACGGCAGCGGTGCCGATGGCCGTGCGCATAAGGCTGCGCTTGGTCGCTCTCATTTCTTCTCCTCGGTGGATAGGTGGCGCAGGGGCGCGCCAGGTGCCGGTCTCTCGTGCTGTGAGACCGGACGGCTAGGTGTGGTCTTGTGGTGGGTCAGCCACCGGGTGGTGGCGCGACCGATGCGCGAACCACCAACGGGCAGCGGGTTCTCTGTATCTGCGGCGGGCCGGTCACCTCGCCGTGGATGCGGTCGATGATTCGTTTCGCGGCCCACGCGCCCATGTCGTGGTGCGGCAGACGCACCGTTGTAAGCCCCGGCCGAAGAGCGTCTGCGATGAAGCGTTGATCATCGAATCCGACGACGGACAGATCTTCGGGGACGCGCAGCCCGAGGTCGCTCGCGGCCTGGTAGATGGCGAACGCGATCTGATCGGAGAAGCAGAACACCGCGGTGGGCCGGTCCGGGGTGTCCAGCAAAGCGCGCATCGGCCCGTAGGCGTCAGCGGTGGCGGTGTCGTCCAGGAACATGTGCAACCGAGGGTCGGGCTCAACGCCATGGTCGCGGAGCGCGGCCGTGTAGCCGGAGTGGCGCAGTGCGGATGCCACGTACACATCGCCGCCGATGTTGCAGAACGCGATCCGACGGTGCCCAGCCTGTGCGAGGTGACGTGTCGCTTCGTACGCTCCGCCCTGCTCGTCAGGAACCACCCCGTCCGCGATGGCGTCGCCGTGGGGGAATCCGTCCAGAACCAGGACGGGGATGGTCGGGGGAACAACGGGGAGCTGAACAGCGCGGTGATACTCCGCTGCGATGATGAGCGCGTCGATATCACGTTGCAGGAGGGACCGAGAGGACTGCTCCAGAAGCTCCGTGCGGTTCGTGGTGTCGATGATCATCGCGAGGTAGCCGGACTCCCACGCCACACTCTGCAGGCCCTCGAGCATGCGACCCGCGAACGGGACGCTGGCGACCCGGTCGGTGAGCACCCCGATGGTGTGAGTGCGCTTCGTCTTGAGTCCCCTCGCGAGCTGATTGGGGATGTACCCCATGTCGTCGGCCGCGTGACGAATGCGCTCCGCGGTCTTCGCGTGGACACGACCTTGATGCCGGTCATTGAGGACCAGGGAAACCGCAGAGGGGGAAACCCCCACGGCGGCTGCGAGATCCTTCAGGGTGATCACACTGGCTCCTTCACCATCAATCGTTTGACTCGACGCTGATACGCCTGTCGTCAAACGTTTGATGCGAAGGTAAGAACGTCAAACGCGTTGACGCAAAGCCCGTTACCGAACCGTTACCATTGACTGCGGCGGGGACGCACCAGCACCCGCGGGGAGGGGTCGCGGGGCGCACCCGTTTCGGGTCAGGTCAAGGCAGACGACACAGGAATGTCAGTTCACTGGTGGGTTCGACGATCAGCGGTGTGAGCTCGGTGTTGAATGCTCGGCCGGCCGGGTGGCTGAGGTGGGCTTGGAATGCCGCCTCGTCGCGGTACTCCTCATAGACGAAGAAGTGGTCAGGGGCGCCTCGAAGACGGCTGGCGTCGAATATCACGTTGCCGGGTTCCTGGCGAACGACCTTGGAGTACTCAGCGAGGAGTCGCGCCACGTGATCCTCCTCGCCCGTACGAGCGGTGAAGGTCGCGTGCAAGATGACGGGTTCGTTCATTTCAGTTCCTCCTCGGCGATCACTTCTGGGCTCTAGGCAAGCGCAGCGTGAACCTCAGTCCAGGTCGGCAGATCAGCTCCCGATCGTTGCACGGTTAGTGACGCCGCGACGGCTGCGAAATGAACGGCCTGTGCGAGTTCAGACTCGGTGGGGTCGTTCAGGAGGGTTGGCCGGACGATCAGGCCGTGGATGAACGCCGCCATGAATGTGTCACCAGCGCCCACCGTATCAACGACACTCACCCTCGGCGCCGGCACGTGAACTCGATACTCCGTGGTTGCCGCGATCGATCCGTCGCCGCCGAGGGTGAGAGCAGCAATCGTGGCTCCGCACTCGAGCAGGTGATCGAGCACTTTGTCCGTCGAGGCGCCGGGCCACAGCCAGCTGGCGTCCTCGTCGCTGAGCTTGACAACGTCTGCGCGGGCGGCAAGGTGCTCGACCCGGGCCAGTGCGGACGCGTGCGATCCCACCAGCGCGGGACGGATGTTGGGATCGAACGTGACCAGCGCCTGCCCGTGGATCGTTTCCAGGAAAGTCGTGATGGCGTCGGCTCCGGGGGCGAGGAAAGCGCCGATCGAACCGAGATGAACGAATCGTGCAGCGCGCAGCTGAATCGGCTCCCGCAGCACCCATTCAATGTCGAACTCGTACGAAGCACCGCCTGCCGGGTCGATGCGCGCGGCAGCAGTCGAGGTGCGCGAGAGCGACCAGGATGCGGGATCGATGGTGACGCCGCATGACTCGAGCTGGGTGGCGATCCTGCGGCCGCGGTCGTCGCTCCCTAGCGCCGTCAGCAGGCGTGGCGAATTTCCCAGGCGCCCAAGCCCAAGTGCAACGTTCGCCGGTGAACCTCCGACGACTTCGATGGAGTGCTCGCCCTTGTGGACGATGTCGATGAGGCTTTCACCAATAACGAGCACGTGGTCGGAGCGGTGTGCAGGTGGGTGATGATGTGTGCTCATGTCGGAGGCCCCATGTGTGGTGTGGTTGTGCATTCGCTGCCAGGTGGCTACCGAATGACCAGGTGTGCGGGCAGCTCAGTGACTGTTGCAGGTTCGTTCAGTCCGTCGAGCCGATCGAATAGTCGGTGGGCGGCGGTCTCGCCGATCACGGCGGGGTCTTGCGCAACCACGGTCATCGGGTGTGCCAGCAGGTCGAACAGCTCGTGGTCGTCGAAGGCCACGTGCTCGAGCCCGCTGCTGGGGAAGTTTGCCGCGCGGAGTGTGGCGATGGTGTTGAGGCTGTTGCCTGTGAACAGCGCTGTCGCCGGATCTGTGAGAGCCAGTACGGATGAGATGGCCGTCTCGGAGCGAGACGACCCCGGCTCACCAAGGTGCACAAGGTGCTCGTCGTACGGGATGCGCGCCTGCGCGAGCGCATCCCTGTATCCCGCGAGTCGTTCACCGCCGGTGTGCACGCTCTCCTCGTTGCCGATGAAGGCGATGCGGCGATGGCCGCGGCCGATGAGGTGGTGGACGCCCATCCGGGCGCCCTCGCGGTTCGCGCTGAGAACCGTGTCCGCAACCAATCCCTGCGGGGGTCGGTCGGCGAAAACGATGGGCAAGCCGCCGACGAGTTCGGACTGAAGGTAGCCATGGTCTGCGGGGGAGGGGACGATGATCAGGCCATCGACGCGCCGGGCCACGAATGATTCACTCAGTTCGCGCTCGCGATGCGCATCCCCCGAGGATGACGCGGTGAATAGGAGCGATCCCCGCTGCCGTGCCACGTTCTCGACGGCGTGCGCGATCGTCCCCTGGATTGGTTCCGAGATGTCCTCGAGGATCAACGCGATCGTGGACGATGATCCGTTGCGCAGGCTCGCGGCGCTAGCGTTGCGCTGAAACCGGAGCTGCGCGATCGCGCGCTCCACGATCTCCCGCGTCTCATCACTGACGTGTTTTTCCCCGTTGACAACCCGTGAGACGGTCTTCAGGCCGACGCCGGCGAGGGCAGCGACATCCTTCATGGTGGGGCGCGCCGCCCGTCCGGCGATTGAGTGTTCAATCATCCCGCATCCTCACTGTTAGTGACAACGTTATCTGATTTCCTTTGCGATAGCCGCTTATCTGTGCAATCATCATCCCGACAACGTTGTCGGTCGTGTTGGCACGGCCATCGACACAGGAGAGGCACATCAATGAAGAGTGGAAGAATCGTCGCGTTCTGCGCGACTACGGCCGTCGGCGCACTGCTGCTCGCCGGTTGCGCGGGCGGTAGCGAGGACGCAGCCGGTGATGGCAACGTCGAGCTTCGCTGGATCATGTCGGCCGATTCGCAGAAGGAGGTCGACGTCTGGAATCACCTCGCGGACATGGTTCACGAGGAGTACCCGAACATCACGGTGAAGTTCGAGAGCACGCCGTTCAAGGACTACTACAACAAGCTCACCGCGCAGGCCGCCAGCAATGACCTGGCCTGCATCGCAGGTCTGCAGGCGCAGCGCGTTCCGGACGTGGGCTCGCTGTTCACAGACCTGACGCCGTCGTTCGAGACCACCGATTTCGACATCGACGACTACGCACCGTCGATCGTGGAGGGCCTCCAGGAGGACGGCAAGCAGCTCGCCGTCCCTTACGACCTTGGCCCATACATCCTGTATTACAACAAGGACATGTTCGAGGCCGCCGGGGTTGCGCTGCCGACGCCGGGTTGGTCAGAGGAGGAGTTCCTGGACGCAGCGAAGGCGCTCACCAAGGACGGCAAATACGGCTTCGTTGCGGACGGCACACCGGACATGTGGCTCCCGTACGTGCTCAGCATCGGCGGCACCTACATCAAGGACGGCAAGCCCGACCTGACCAATGACAAAGTCGTTCAGGGATTCACCTGGGTGACCGACCTCGCCACGCAGGAGAAGGTCGCGCCCGCGCCCCCCGCCACCGGCGCTTCGAACTGGCCCGCCGACCAGTGGCGCAATGGCAACGCCGCGATGTACGTCGACGGTCCCTGGCAGCTGATCAACGCAAAGGAAAACGTGCCCTTCACCATCGGCCTCGCCACCACTCCGGCGTTCGACGGCACCTCCATCACGACGATGTCGGGAACTGGTTTCGGCGTGACGACGGGCTGCAAGAATCCTGACGAGGCCTGGAAGGCCATCTCGGTGATCATCGGCGCGGACGCCCAGAAGTACATCGCCGATGCTGGTCGCGGCTTCCCGGCCTACCTCGACGCTCAGGCGAACTGGTACGAGGTCGCCGGCGTCGAGGGAGCGAAGGAAGCCATCGACACGGCGCTCGCCACGGTGGACCCGTACCGCACCACGCCGAAGTGGAACGAGACGTCGGCGCTGCTCCAGCAGTACGGCGTGCAGGCGTTCAACGGCAGCGAGTCGCCTGAGTCCGTGCTGCAGCAAGTCCAGGCGCAGGTCGCCCCGTAATCACCTCAACCGCCGCCGGGGGCCCTCGACGAGGGCTCCCGGCGCACAGAGGAGCAACCTCACATGACCACGACTCTCTCACCGACACGCTCTAAGGGGCCGACCACCCCTCCCGTTCGGCGGCGCCGGCGCAACTCCGACGTCCGTTCGGTGCTCGGCTTCCTGTCGCCGAACCTGCTCGGCTTCCTCGCGTTCACGATCATCCCCATCGGCGCATCGCTTATCTTGAGCTTCTACGAGTGGCCGATGATCGGCGATGCCGTGTTCGTCGGCCTCGACAACTTCGTTCGGCTATTCACGAAAGACCCCGTCTTCTGGCAGGTCGTGGGCAACACCCTCTACTTCGTCGTCGGATACGTCATCCTCAACCTGGTCGTCTCCCTCACGCTGGCGGTGTGGCTCACCTCCAAGCTCAAGGCGAAGGGATTCCTGCGCTTCGTCTTCTTCCTCCCCGTGGTCAGCCCGATGGTGGCCAACGCGGTCGTGTGGCGTCTGCTGTACGCCCCCGAGGACGGGCTCATCGCCTGGTTCTTCCAGACGTTCACGGGCACCAGCGGACCGAACTGGCTCGGCAGCGCCGAATGGGCGATGCCGGCGGTCATCCTCATGTCGGTGTGGGCCGGCTTCGGCTACAACATGATCATCTTCGTCGCTGGCATCGAAGGGATCCCGCAGTCACTTTATGAGGCCGCCGCGATCGACGGTGCCGGGTGGTGGCGCCGGCTGTGGAGCATCACCCTCCCGATGCTGACACCCAGCATCTTTTTCGCGACGGTCATGACGATCATCTCGTCGCTGCAGGTCTTCGCGCAGCCGTTCGTGCTGACCGGCGGTGGGCCCGGCTCCTCCACAACAACCCTCGTGTTCTACCTGTACCAGAAGGGCTTCCAGTCCTACGAGATGGGGTACGCCTCATCGATCGCGTGGTCGCTGTTCGTGCTGATCATGGTCATCACGTTCACCCAGTTCCGCAGCCAGAAGAAGTGGGTGCACTACTCATGAGCGCCATACCCGTCTCCGGACACGTCCTGCGCCGCCGGATCGGCCGGGCGGCCTCACAGATCCTGGTCGTCATTGCCGCGGTGATCACGCTGATTCCGTTCATCTGGATGGTATCCACCGCGCTGAAGCCCTCAGCCGAGGTGTTCGTCAACCCGCCGACCCTCATCGGTTCCTCGGTCGAATGGGGCAACTTCGAGAAGGCCTGGAACTACCTGCCGTTCGGGCGGTTCATGCTCAACGGCCTGATCGTCTCCGGCATCGGCACCATCATCGTCGTGTTCACCTCCGCGATGGCTGCCTACGCGTTCTCCCGACTCAAGTGGCGTGGGCGCGATGGGATCTTCCTGATCTACTTGGGCACCCTCATGGTGCCGCAGGAGGTGCTGATCGTGCCGATGTTCATCATCATGCGCAACCTCGGGTGGGTGAACTCCTACCAGGCGCTGATCATCCCGTGGGCGTTCACCGCATTCGGCACGTTCCTGCTTCGGCAGTTCTTCCTCACCCTGCCCGACGAGCTCGAGGAAGCGAGCCGCATTGACGGTGCGAGCCGGTGGACGTCGTTCACTCGTATCATCCTGCCGTTGGCGACGCCCGCGCTCGGAACGCTCGCGGTGTTCACGTTCATCGGGTATTGGAACAGCTTCCTGTGGCCGCTGCTGATCGTGAGCGACGTCAACATGGCCACCGTCCCGCTGGGACTCAACATGTTCCTGGGCCAGACCGGCAACCAGTGGAACCTGCTAATGGCGGCGTCCACGATCTCCGTGATCCCAAGCGCCATCATCGTGATCGCTCTGCAGCGCTACCTGGTTTCCGGTATCGCTCTCAGCGGCATGGGTGGCCGCTGACAACCGGCTCCGAGACTCCCCATCACAATCGAAAGGAAATCCGTGCACCGTATCTATTACCAGCCCGAAGGGGTGTGGTTCGGCGACTGCATGCCGTTCTTCGCGAACGGCGAGTTCTACCTCTATCACCAGCGCGATACGCGCAAACCCGGGCCGTTCGGTGAGCCCTTCGGGTGGGCGTTGGCCACCACAACCGACTTCGTGTCCTACAAGGATCACGGAGAGTCCCTGCACAAGGGCGCTGACGGTGATCAGGATCAGTTCATCTTCGCCGGCAGTGTCTTCGAAGCCGGCGGCACGTACTACGCGATGTACACCGGATACAACCGGGATTACCCCGAGCAGGGCAAGGCATCACAAGTCCTCATGATCGCCGAGAGCGACGATCTCGTGACCTGGCGGAAGTCGGACCGGAAGCTGGTCCCGCCACAGCCCGGTTACGACCCGAACGACTGGCGCGACCCGTTCGTGCTGTGGGACGACGACGCCTCGAATTACCTGATGATCCTCGGCGCCCGGAAGGCCGGTGAGAAGGTCCTCACGGGGTCGACGGTCGCCTTCCGCTCCGATGATCTTCAGGATTGGCGGTTCGACGGGGACTTCTGGGCCCCGGGGCTCTACAGCATGCACGAGATGCCCGACCTGTTCCGGATCGGGGACTGGTGGTACCTGCTGACGACCGAGTACAGCGACAAGTCGAAGACCGTGTATCGGATGTCGCAGTCGCTGGAAGGTCCCTGGGTCGCGCCGGTCGACGACGCATTCGATGGTCGCGCCTACTATGCCGCACGTTCCGCGACGGACGGCGAACGCCGCTACCTGTTCGGTTGGGTGCCCACACGAACCGACGGTCAGCCGCGCGGCGACTGGGAATGGGGCGGCACGCTTGTGGTGCACGAGGTCTACCAACGCCCGGATGGGTCGCTCGGCGTTGCCCCGCCGGCCGGAGTTCGGGCGGCGTTCGGTGACAGCGCGCGGCTCGACGTGGTTCAGGCCAGCAGCGCCGACGGTGTCGCCGAGCAGGAGGTCGCGAACGCCTCGACCGACCTGTTCCGCCTGAGCGGGAAGCTTAAGTTCACCGCGGGCACGCGTTCGGCATCCATCCGGTTCTTCGAGGACGCGGCGACCGGGCAGGGCTACGAGTTCCAGTTGATCTTCGGCGAGAACCGGCTCCAGTTCGACCGCCGACCGAACTACCCCTGGTACCGCTACGACAACCGCGGACTGGACCGCCCCATCACCTGGGAAGCCGACCGTGACTACCGGTTCGAGGTCATCGTGGACGGCGACATCGCCACGCTCTACGTCGACGGTGTCGCGCTCAACGCCCGCACCACCGACGCCCCCGGCGGATCGATCGTGCTCAGTGCGGTCGAAGGATCCGTCGAGTTCGACGAGTTGGAACTCTCACGCGGCTTGCGCTGAACTGTCGAGCGTGTCGGACGGACTCGAGCGGGTCCGTCCGACACGCTCGCGCTCGACCAATACCCCATCAGGAGGACCGGTGCGGCCCCGATTCCACTTCAGCGCTGAGGCTGGCTGGATCAACGACCCACAATGGCATCACCTACCGCGAGGGCCGCTACCACGTCTTCTTCCAGCACGCTCCCGGGAGAATCACCTGGAACATCGGCAACATTTCTGCCACGAATCGAACCGAACTCACCTGATCGAACCGGATGCCGGCGAGATCAGAACCCGCGGATTCACGAGGCTCCAGCACTCCTAGGTTGTCATCGGCGCGATTTCAGATCCCTACGTCTTCCCATCGTCGGACCGCCGCAGAACGTGGGAACGGTTTGGGTAAAGTCGAGCGCAAGTCAACCGCTGTGAACGTCGCCGTGCATGGCGGCGAACCGCGGAATCACGCGGCAAACGAGTCCATCGGCACCCCAGTGACGTCCGTAAGCTTGGGTTCAAATCCCACCGTCACCGGGATGCTGCGGGGCAAAGGGCGGAAAGGTCACTCCCGTTCTCCGGCTTGCGTCCCGTTTGCGTCCCGCCGAGCGACGACAGGGCCAGATCAACGCAGCGGTGGAACGAAGAAATCCGCGGAAACACGCGGCTGATGGAGGTGAACGTAGGCAAGCTCCGTCTCGGAGACCGGGTTCAAATCCCTCCGTCTCCGCCACTTTTTGCCTGGTCAGGAGCAGTTTATCCCCGATGGCTGCGGAGCGTCATCCTGTCGCGACCCCTAAGATCCGCTGCGCTGCGGTTATGCGTGTGGTTCGACGGGTAGCCGCTTTCATCAGGCCTTGAAAACACTGTGGTTAGCCGCCGCACGTCAGCCGCTATGCGCTCAGGGACACCCTCGTAGGGTGGTGCACTCCCCTCAGCTAGACGGCCCTATGCGGCGACCAGCCTGCCGCGGCGCAGACCTGCTGGAACCGTCACCTAACGCGGAACTCGGGTCACATCCGGGTGTCAGGAGCCCCGGGGCACCATTCCCCTCAGGAGTGGAGTTCTTCGCCTTAGCGATCTCTTAGCCCGAATTGCGGACCCTGACGGGATGGATGTCATTCACCTTCTGTCCGGGTTCGGCGTCTTCGCGCTCGTTCTCGTCGCCCTGATCGTCTTCATCGAGAACGGGCTGCTTTTCCCTTTCCTCCCGGGAGACAGTCTCGTGTTCGCGGGCGCGGTGCTGGCTGCGGCGATCGGCGTGCATTGGGGCGTGGTGGCGGCGACCGCGGGCCTCGCCGCGATCGCGGGCGGAGAGGTGGGCTTCGTGCTCGGCCGTCGCTACGGTCGACAGCTCTTCCGCGCGGACTCTCGAGCGTTCAAGGCGCGTTACCTGGACGAGACGGAGAGCTTCTTCGCCCGGTGGGGCTCAGTTGCCCTCATGCTCGCGAGGTTCGTGCCGATCGTGCGCACGTACGTCGCGCCCGCTGCCGGCATGTCGACGATGACGCACCGGTCGTTCTCCCTTTGGAACGCGTTCGGCGGCGTCGTCTGGGCGGGCGTTCTCGGCGTAGCGGGCTATCTGCTCGGGTCGATCCCGTGGGTGGCCAAGAACATCGAGTGGATCATGCTTGCGATCGTCGTGATCACCATCGCTCCGATCGTGGTCGGCGCTCTCGCGCGTCGACGAGCTGGTCGCACAGCCGCCGCCGAGCCCGTCGTCCTTCCTCGCTGACGGATCGCATCATGACCGCCACAGCGAACGTCGTGCTCGCGGAGACCTTGACCGCTGCCCCCGTCGCGTCGCGCGCGTTGGGTCGGCTCACGATCGCGATCGGTGCGCTCGCGACGCTGATCAGCGCGATCGGATCGTGGATCCCGTCCCTGTGGGGCGATGAGGCGGCGAGCGTCCTGTCCGCCGTTCGCGAGCTCGACAGCCTGACGACGATGCTCGCCCATGTCGACGCCGTGCACGGCGCGTATTACCTCGCGCTGCACGCCTGGGTCGATCTCGCCGGAACCAGCCCCTTCGCGGTGCGCTTCCCGTCCGCGCTCGCCGCGGGGTGTTGCGCCGCGGGTATCGCCTGGCTGTGCGGAAGGTTCGGCTCGCTGCGCTTCGCGACACTAGCGGGCATGGCCGCCGCGATGCTGCCACGGCTCACATACGCGGGCGCGGAGGCGCGGTCTTCCGCATTCGCCGCAGCGGTCGCGACCGCGCTGTGCATCCTTCTCGCCGAGATGACGCTGCGTAGGACCGTTGGCCGCCGCTGGTGGGTCGCCTATGCGGCAGTCCTGGCCGGGGGCACCTACGCCTTCTTCTACCTGGGTCTCATGATCGTCGTCGCGGGCGTCGTCGTCGCCTGCGCACCGCCGCTGCGCCCGCAGTGGCGTCGATGGGCCGTCGCCTCCGTAGCCGCGATCGCCCTCGCCTCACCGGTGATCGTGTTCGCCCTCCTCGAGCGCCATCAGGTCGCGTTCCTCGCGCAGCGGGACGTCGTCAACCCCGATGCCGTGCTGGTGAGGATGTGGTTCGGAGCGTGGCCGTTCGCGCTTCTCGCCTGGGGGCTGATCGTGCTCGCGTTGGCGGTGTGGGCGACCGACGAGGTGCGGCGGATACGTCGCGGCGGCGCGTGGATGCCACGCCTCGAGGCCATCGCGGTGCCGTGGCTGATCCTCCCGATGGGCATCCTTCTCGCGATCAGTCCCATCGTCGCGGGCTACTCGGCGCGGTACGGCACGTTCGCCGCGCCCGCCGCCGCGGTCCTCATGGCAGTCGGCGTGCGCCGGCTGGCGGGCCTCGGTCGGAGCAAGCGGATGCCGTGGCTTGCCGTGCTCGTCGTGACCGCCTCCGTGATCGCGGTCGCCCCGGTGTGGGCCGCGCAGCGGACCCCGTACGCGAAGAACCATTCGGACTGGAACGACATCGCCACAGTGATCAGCGAACAGGCGGCGGTCGGCGATGCGATCGTGTTCGACGAGGGCGTGCGTCCGTCGCGGCGCACGCGCCTCGCGATGAACACGAACGCCGCCGCCTTCTCGGCGCTGGTCGATCCGACGGTGAGGACCGCGGCCGCCGACGGAGTGTCCTGGCACGACACCGCCTACACCGTCGCGGAGGCGGCCCGGATCGGCCGCTTCGACGGCATCACGCGAGTCTGGGTGGTCGAATACGCGACGACTCGCACGGTGGACGCCTGGGGCATCGCCGACCTGGAGGCCCTGGGCTTCCGTCGAGCCGGCGCGACCTCGGGCTACCGCAGCACGGTGTATCTGTTTACACGGTGAAGACGCCCATCAGCGCCGAGGCGAGGGGACCCGCAGCGTCATGACGGTTCCGGCTTCGGAGGTGCTGGTCACCTCGACGGTCCCTCCGAAACGCCCGACCGTGTCCTGCACGAGGCTGAGCCCGATGCCGAATCCCGTGCTGGCGCTGCCGCCACCGTCGACGGCGAGTGATGAGCGTGCGAAGCGGTCGAAGACTCGAGCGGGTTCGATGCCGCGGATGCCGGTACCGCGGTCGGTGACCGAGATCGCCACGTGTCCCCGCTCCGAATGCGCGTCGACGCTGACCGACTCGCCCGCGGACGTGTGCTTGACCGCGTTGTCGATCAGTGCCACCAGGGCACGGTGCAGGCTCGTGGCGGGGATCAGCGCCGAGGCATCCATTCCCTCAGACACGAGACGGAGGTCGATCCGGCGTTCCGCGGCGATCATGCGCATGGATGCCACGGCGCCCGCGATCACCGGCCCGATGGCGACCGGCGTCACCGCTCCCGCCTCGGTGACGTCGACCGCGTCGAGGAGGTCATTGACGACGTTGATGACGTTGCGAGAGTCGCCGCGCAGCTCTTCGACGAGACCGCGGTGCGGGTCGTCGGGGGCGAGGTCGCGTTCGAGCACCTGCAGGCGTGTGTCGAGGATCGCGAGGGGGGTGCGCAGCTCGTGGGACGCGTCGGCGACGAAGCGGCGTTGCCGGGCGAGGGCTTCGACGAGCGGCGCGACGGCGCGACGGGTGGCGAGGATGCCGAGGGTTCCGGCGAGGGCTACGGCGAGCAGTCCGATGACGATGCCGCCGACGATGATGTCGAGGCCGCCGATGTCGACCATCTCCTCGTGGCGGTTGCGGTCGAACAGATCGGAGAGGGGCACCTGCTGGAACACGAACGCGAGCGCCGTAATGAGCACGGCGATGACGAGGATCGACACGGCCACGGTGATCCACACCCCGACCCGGATCGCGGTGCGGCGCACGAGCAGCTCATCCGCGTCCATCCGCCGCGGGCGTCTTGTCACAGCAGCCCCAATCGGTAGCCGCGGCCGCGGACAGTGGTGACGATGTCCGGGTCGGTCTTGCGGCGCAGGTAGTGCACGTATGTGTCGACCGTACCGGGGGTGTCTGTTGCTTCGAACACGGCGCGGAGGATCTCGGTGCGGCCGAAGGTGGTCTGCGGATGGGTGACGAACAGCTTGAGCAGGTCGGATTCGCGCTCGGTGAGGATCGTGCGGCCGTCGTAGGGCGAGTAGACCGTGCGAGAGTCTGGGTAGAACTCCCACGGGCCGAGGCGGACGAAGGGACCTTCGCCGTCGGTGACCCGCCGGATCGCGCGGAGCCGTGCGAACAGCTCGTCGAACTCGAACGGTTTCACGAGGTAGTCGTTCGCCCCGGCATCCAATCCCCGTACCTTGTCCTGCACGGTACCGAGGGCGGTGAGGATGAGCATCGGCGTGTTCACACCGCTCTGACGGAGGGTCTCCACCATCGAGACGCCGTCGACCGTCGGCAGGCGGCGGTCGATGATCAGCACGTCGAACATGCCCTCGAGCGCGGCGTCGAGGGCGTCGCCGCCGTCGGCGACGAGGCGCACGTCGTAGACCTCGTCGAGAACGCGGACCATCAAGGGGCCGAGCTGCGGGTCGTCTTCGGCGAGAAGCAGACGCGGGCGTGCGTCGACCACGTCAGCCCTCCATCTCGACGGCGACGGCGGACGTCGGCGGCGAGGTGACGGGCTCGAGCCATGGCCGGGCCAGGCGGTTGATCGCGATCGCGAGGAACGGGACGAGGACGGTCGACGCGGTCACGTCAGTCGGGTAGTGCACGCCGAGGTACACCCGCGACCACGCGGTAAGGAGCACGAGCACGGATCCCGCCACGATGCTGATCGTACGGGCACGGCCCGTAGTGAGCACGAGAACCACCGCGCATGACAGTGCGGCGGCGAAGGCCGTATGTCCGCTTGGGTAGCTGTAGGTCGTAGGGTCTCCGACGATCATCGGGGCGAGCTGGGTCGCATCGGGGCGCGGGCGCTGGACGACCTCTTTGAGAAGCTCGGCGATCACCCAGGGGATGCCGATCACGAGCCCGACGCGCAGCGTTCGCCGCCAAGAACGCGTCAGCAGCAGCGTCCAGGCGAGTCCGAGCAGCACGATGAACGGCGCCCCGTTCGGGCCGAGACCCGCGTTGATGCCGAGAGCGATGACGTCGAGGAAGGAGTTGGATGCACCGTGCACGGCGGCGACCACTTCGAGCTCCTCGCTCGACCATGCGGGGTGCGCGACGATGACGAGGCCCAGCACGGTGACGATCGCGAGTGCGGCGATGGCGCCCAGGAGACGGAGCCAGAAGCGGGGGCGATGGTCCTGAGGCATCCCTCCACCGTTGTCACCCGGCTCTGAGATTGCGCTAAGAATCGCGATCGGAGGAGGTCGGTCCCGATTCTTCGAGGTTGCTTATAGGGCGTGAACGATCGTGTTGTGCGTGCGGGGCGCAGAGTCCCGCGGAATGGAGAAGATCGTGGCCATCAGGAAGAAGACCCTCGCGATGAGCGTCGGCGGGGGTGTCGCTGCACTCGCTCTCGGGCTCGGCGGGCTCGCTCTGGCGTTGCCGGCGAACGCCGCCACGCCGTCGTCGCCCGACACGACCGTCACCTCGACGACCGACACGGACGTCGAGACGGCGGACGAAAACGGCGCCGCCGACACCGACGCCGAGACGAACGACGACAACGGTGCCGCTGACACCGATGCCGAGACGGCGGACGACAACGGCGCGGCCGACACCGACGCCGAGAGGAACGACGACGCAGGATCGACCGGCAGCGGCAACTGAGCTACGCGGACGGGGTGGCCGGGGCATGGGCCCCGGCCATTTCTCGTCTGCTCGTTCGCGCGGCCGAACCCTTAGCACGGGCTTAGGCCTGATCGCTCATGATTGGCCACACGCAACAGCAGATCGGAGGGTCGCAGATGTCTGGACGGACCGGCACGAAGACGATGCGAGGAATCGGCAGCGGCATTCTGCTGCTGGCGGCCGTCGTCATTGCGGCGATCGAGCTGCTCGTACTCGTCAGCGACGAGGGCGAGAGCACCGACGAGATCGACGAGGACGCGGCCTACTGAGCCGCCTCAGTCGTGCAACCCGCGGAGAGTGTCGACCACCTGCGCATGCCACGCACGCGCGGCCGGGAGGACGCCGGTGAAGGTCGGGACGTCGTGGATGACGCCCTGGTATTGCACGACCGTGGCGTCCACTCCGGCTCGCCGCAGGCGGTGGCCGTACGCGGCACCCTGTCCGCGGAGTGGGTCGTACTGCGCCGTGAGGATCATCGCGGGCGGAAGGCCCGCGTGACTGGCCGCCCGCAACGGCGACGCCCACGGGTGCGTCGAGTCGTTTCGTGAGCGCAGGTAGGTACGCGCGATGGAGCGCAGCTCGCGGAGCGCGAGGATCGCCGGGACGCCGAGGGCCCACGTCGCGCGAAGATCGATGTGCCGACCCGTCAGGTCGACGACGGGCACCTCGAGCAACTGAAGGCGCAGTGAAAGATCGCCGCGGTCGCGGTTCATCAGCGCGACGCTCGCGGCGATCGCGGCGCCGGCCGATGTCCCCGCGATCGCCACGCGATTCGCGTCGATGCCCAACTCCAGGGCATGCGCGAACAGCCACTCGAGCGCGGCGTGACCTTGTGCGACCTGCGTCGGAAAGCGATGCTCGGGGGCCAAGGCATAGTCCACGGCGAGCACGATGACATCCGCCTCCGCGGCGCGGCGGCGGTTCGCGGCGTCCGTCGTCGGGTAGTCGATGCCGCCGATGCGGAACGCTCCTCCGAAGAAGGCGAGTACGGCCGGGCGGCCACCAGGGCCGGGTGGGAGGTAGGCGCGCATCCGGACATTCGGGCAACCGGGCGTTGCGATCGTGAACTCACGCGTCTCGATGTCAGGACCGGGTGTTCCGACGGTGTCGAGTTCCGTCTTGTCCCAAGCGCGGGCAGCGCGGCGGTGACGCTCGCGGGCAGTGGGGACCGGTCCCTTGGGGCGGCTGCTGGGACCGGCCGCCGTGGGGGAGCGGCGACCGGTCCGTGGGGGGAGTCCCAGACTTTCGACCCGTGCGCGTGCGAGCTGCAGCGCCTGGCTGAAGAGGTAGCGCCGGTGGACGCGCAGCCTCTCGGAGAAGACGGGATCGAGCGGCATCCTCGTACGGTACTGCTACTGCAACGTCGCGATCAGGGTCTTCAGCGCGTCCGTCTCGGCCGCGGTGTCGGGGTTCGTCGCGCGCACCGCGGTGAGTACGGCGTCGATCTGCCCGTCGACGACGGTCCAGCCGGTGTCGTCGAGCGGCTGCAGTGTCGGCTGCGCATCGTCCCAGGCGGACTCGAGATCCATTACCCGGGCGACGGCGCCGGTTTGGTCTCCGCTGGTCACGAGGTCCCGTGTCTCCTGCGCGATGGTTCGGAAGTTCGCGACGTCGGATGCCGGGAAGTTCGTCGTCGCCGACTGACCGGGTGCAAGGGTCGCCGTCGCCGCAGGCCCCTCCTCGCTGGCGGCCGCGATGTCGTGCGGCTGCGCAGCTGCCCACGTGAGGATTCCCGCCGTGGCGAGCGCGACGACGGCGAAGTAGCCCAGCATCAGGCGCTCGCGGCGCGGGTCGGCGGCGCGGGTCTCGGGCGGCGTGGTGTCGATGACGTCGGCCCGGGTCACCGACAGGTAGATGACCGTGGCGAGGATCGCGGTGAGGAAGATGATGCTCGTCCAGCCGACGCCGAGTCCGAGGCCGCCTTGATCGATCGGGAATCCGAGCCAGTCGCCGAGGTTCGCGCCGAGCGGCCGCGTCAGGATGTATGCCAGCCAGAACGAGAGCACCGGACTTGCGCCGAAGCGCCATCCGATGATCACGGCCACGATGAGCCCCGCCGGCAGCAGCACCGAGACGCCCGGGCTCCAGCCGGTGAGCTCGAGGATCCAGTCGCCGGAGGCCGTGCCCAACGCGAAGGTCACGAGGATCGCGAGCCAGTAGAACAGTTCGCGCGGTGTGGTTGTGATGCTGTGGATCGAGAGGGTGCGCTGGCTGCGCCACCAGATTCCGAACACGACCGCCAGCAGCACCGCGAAAACGGTCGTGCTGAGGGCGAGCGGCACTCCGAGGTCGTCGGTGAGGATGTCGGTGTACAGCGTGCCCGTGACGCTCACGACGACGACCGTCAGCCAGTAGACGAACGGCACGTACCGTCGCAGCGATAGCTGCCAGATCAGGACCGCCGCCAGGACGACGGTGAAGATGACCGAGGTCATCTCGAGCCCGACGCCGAGGGTCATGTTGATCCAGTCGGCGAAGCTCTCGCCGACGGTGGTGCAGAGGATCTTGATGATCCAGAACCAGAGGGTGATCTCCGGGACTTTGCTGAGCATCTCGCGCCGGCGGGCCGAGGCGGCGGGCGGGGTCACTGTTTCGGTCACGCGACGGACGCTACGGATGTGAAACTAAGGCCGTTCTAAGGTGACGCCGTGCCCGCCCGTCGCTGGGTAGGCTCCCGCTGTGGACATCCCCGCCGATCTGGTGCCTTCGGCGCTCGGCGTGCTCCTGCTGGCGACGATCACGACCGCGGTCCTCGCGACCTTCCGTATCCCGGGGCTCGCGGATCCGGCGATCGCCATCGGTCGCGGCGCCATCCAGTTGGCTGTGATCAGTGTGATCCTCGGCGGAGTGATCACGCACACCGGCTGGATCGCGGTCGCGCTCGTCGTGATGTTTGCGGTGGCGTGCACGGTCGCGACCCGTCGGATCGGCGCAACGTGGCGCACGCTGGGCATGATGGCGGCCGCCATGGCATCCGGCATCCTTGTGACGCTAACGGTCGTCTTCGCCTCGGGTGCCCTCGAGCTCACCGGCCGGTACCTGCTCGCGATCGGGGCGATCATCATCGGCAACTCGATGAGCGTCGCGACGCTCACCGGACGCCTGTTCACGAGGGCGGTGTCGGACCACTGGGACGAGGTCGAGGGATGGCTCGCGATCGGCGCCACACCTCGCCGCGCGACCTTGGACCTTGCCCGTCGGGCCGTAACCGATGCGCTCGTCCCGAGCATCGATCAGACGAAAACGACCGGCCTGGTCGTGCTGCCGGGCGCCTTCGTCGGGGCGATCTTCGGTGGCATCTCGCCGCTGGAGGCCGGGAGGTTCCAGATCGTCGTGCTCGCCGGGATCATGGCCGCCGGCGCGATCACCGCGTGCCTCATCATCGCGTGGATGGGACCCGTCCGCACCAAACCGGTGCCAGCGCGGTGACGCCGCGCCGCGTGCCGATCCGCGGTTCCTTAGCGGCAGATCAGAGCGGCACCGTGACGCTCGACCGGTGAGCAGGCATCCCGAACCGAGACGAGCACGCGCGCCGCAACCCGAGGGTCTGACCCGCGTTCCCGAACCGGATTGGTCGTTTTGGGCGACGAAGGCCGCGTCGACCGCGCTCGGCGAGGCCGTCTCGGACTTCTCGATCCGGATCATGCCGCCGGTCGTCGCCGTTTTCCTCGGGTTCGTCATCTTCGCCGTCATGCTCTGCGTGCAGCTCACCCAACGCCGCTATGTGCCCGTGGTGTACTGGCTCACGGTGGCCGCGGTCGGAGTGTTCGGCACGATGGCAGCCGACGTCGTGCTCGGGTTGCCGTATGCGATCTCCGCCCTGGCGTACGCGGTCATCCTGGGGCTCGTTTTCTGGACCTGGTGGCGCGTGGAGGGAACGCTGTCCGTGCACGCGATCACCACGACCCGGCGAGAGCTGTTCTACTGGGCTGCGGTGGTGGGCACATTCGCGCTCGGCACGGCCGCGGGCGACTTCGCCGCGGTCGACCTGAGGGACGGTCATCCACGGCCCCACTCGGCATCGAGAATCTTTGCTGAACTCCAGAACGACCCAGCCGTAAGGTTCACCACCCCAGTCAACGGCGCGTCGCTCGAGTCGTGGGCGAAGAGAGGTGTGCTACTTCTTAATTCCAGCCCTACTGTTCGAGAGGGTACTCCTGGATCAGATCAGCGTTTGTGGGAGGCGTTCACAGCTGGTGTCCTGCAGGTTCTAGCACAGCAACCTAAGCCAATCGTTTTCATGCTCTGGGGTGACGACGCAAACCGGCTCGGTGATGCGGCCCGGTTGCCTGCGCGACACTTGGTATTGAGGTCCACTCATCCGTGGCGGGAGGAAGCGTCACGGTACCCAAGTTTCTCGGGTGCCCGGCATTTCTCGCGCGCAAACCAGTTCCTTGCCAGTAAAGATCGGTCGCCCGTTGACTGGCAGTTGTAGGGTCTCATCGGCGAAAAGCTGGCTACACGACACGCGCGGTACTGTCCGGGCTCGAAGCTCGAAGCTCGAAGTTCGAAGCTCGAAGCTCGAAGCTCGAAGCTCGAAGCTCGAAGCTCGAAGCTCGAAGCTCGAAGCTCGAGCGGACGGACGATCACACGTGCCATGTTTCTGCCACGAATTGAGCTGAAGGGACCTGATCGAGGAGCACCTCCGCGGCGTCAGAACCCGCGGATTCATGCGGTTTCGGTCGGGTTCGATTGGCATCCGCGCGATTTCAAATCCCTCCGTCTCCGCCACTTTCCTCTCGCTCCGGCGGAGCTGCTCCCCGTCAGTTGAGGATCTCGCCTCGTTCCCTGGGCGGTCGCGATGTGATGCGATCGCGCCACCGCTGCCGTTCCTCGGGCGTCAGTCGCGGCCAGTCCTCCACCTCCTCGACCACGCGCAGCGCCGCCGTGCTGCGGTAGGAGCGCGTGGGATTGCCGGGGAACTTCTTGTCGGTCACATTCGGGTCGTCGTCGAAAGCGCCTGTCGGCTCGACGAGGTAGACGCGAGGAGCGCGGCCGTCGCCGACGAGGTCAGCGGCGAGTTCGGCCGCGAGAGCGGCGCCGGACAGCAGCGCGGTGAAGTAGATGTGGTTCATCACGACGTCGGGTCGATAGTTCGATCGGAACCCCGGGCTCAGGAGGTCGCCCGGGTGCAGTTCGGCGACCGTGCCGTGGAAGAAGGGACCCGTCTCGTCGACTGCGCTCACGATCTCAGCGTAGGTCGCCGGCGGCGCGCGCGGAACGAGATGCCGACGAGGCGGCCGCAGACGATGATCTCTTCCAGAAGAAGGAGGACGGCTGCATCACGGGCGTCCTCTCCGGAGGCGGCATCGGTCGAGGTCGCACCTCCCGTTCCGACGGCGCGGGACGTCAGGATGCGGTGGGGCGAACGTAAGAAGCCTGCCCGCGACGCACCGAGGGGGTTGACCCGGTGGACGGTGAGCGATACGGATGGACGCCATGTCCGAGATCATCATTCGCCCCATCCGTCCCTCCGATGCCGGGGAGGTGCTGACGGTTCAGCGCGCGGCGTTCGTCACGGAGGCGCTCATCTACGGCGACCCCGACATGGCGCCGCTGACGCAGACCCTGGATGAGGTCGCGTTCGAACTGCGCGAGAACCTCGGCTGCGTCGCACTCGCCGCGTCGCGCCTGGTCGGGGTCGTGCGCGCCGTCGCGGATGGTGAGGTGCTTCTGGTGGGTCGCATCGCGATCGCGCCCGACCAGCAGGGGGAGGGCATCGGCTCGCGTCTCCTCGAGGCGGTCGAGCAGCGGGGGATCGAGAGCGGATGCCGGCGGGCGGAGCTGTTCACCGGCTCGCTGAGCACGCAGAATATCGCGCTGTACGAGCGTCTCGGCTATCGCGAGAGTGAACGAATCGACCAGGGCGACGGCACCGCGCAGGTCTTCCTGCAGAAAGTGCTCGCCGAGCAGTCCTGACGTCCGGCGTGCCGACCAGCCTCCGCGTCGGTCACGCCGTGAGGGAACGACGTCGACTGCTACCGCATCGCCGTCAGCGGTACGGCGGCACCGCTCACACGAATCCCGCCCGTCGCAGGGATGTCGACCGCGAGCAGACCGGGGCGTCCGACGTGTGCGCCCTGTTCGATGGTGATCCGGCCCGGAACCTCGACCGCCCGCAGATCCCGAAGGTATGCGCCCAATGCGGCGGCCGCCGACCCGGTCGCGGGATCCTCGGTGATGCGTCCCACCGGGAAGAGGTTGCGGGCTGCGAAGCGATCGGCGGTGAGGCGGTGCGCGACCGTGATCGTGGCCGGCCAGCCACGTGCGTCCATGAGGGTGCGCACCTGGCCCGGGTCGAAGGTGAACCCATCGAACGTGGAGCGCTCGGCGAGCGCGATCACGGGGTGGGGGTTCCCGGCGTCGCTGAGGCGCGGCGGGAGCGCCGGATCGAGGTCGGACGACGCCAGAGCGAGCAGATCGAGGATCGCGTCGCGGTCCTCGATCGGCAGCGGACGCACCGACGGTGGCACGCTCGTGAACGCGGCGCGGATGCCGTCGGCGTCCCGTTCGAGCTCGATGCGGATGTCGCCCACGGGGGTGGCGAACACGATGGCGTCTCCCGCGAGGTCGCCGCGTTCGGCGACGGCGACCGCGGTGGCCACCGTCGCGTGCCCGCAGAACGGCACCTCGGCGATGGGGGAGAAGTAGCGGATGCGGCGGGCGCCGCCTTCGCGGGTACCGATCACGAAGGCGGTCTCGGCGAAGTCGACCTCGGCCGCGATCCGCTGCATGGTCGCCGCGTCGAGCCCGCGTGCGTCGAGCACCACGCCGGCCGGGTTGCCGCCCTCGGGGTCGGAGGTGAAGGCGGCGTAGCGCAGGACGTCGGGAACGGTCATCGTCCCAGGCTAGGGCGCCGGCCTCAGCGGCGCGACTGGAGCAGGCGCGCGAAGGTGCGCAGGGTGTCGCTGAGTCCGAGGGACGGCTCGAGCAGCCACTGGATCTGCAGACCGTCGGATGCCGCGATCAGCAGGGCGGCGAGGTCTTCGGCGGGCACGTCGTCGCGGATGTCGCCGGCCGCCTGCTGCGTGCGGAAAGAGGCGGTCAGCTCCGCGCGCACCCGGTCGAAGCGTGCGGAGAAGAACTCGCGCCCGACGTCGTTGCCGGCCTCCAGCGAGGCGGCGAGCAGGGTCGAGTAGAGCTGGACGAGCCCCGGCACGTCGACGTTGGCGATCGCGGCGTCGATCATGGTGTCCACGCCCGGCGGGCCGGACGGGCTCGCCGTCGCGTTGCGGCGAGCCTCGGCGTGCGCGTAGACGGCGACGAGCAGCTGCTCGCGCGAGTCGAAGTAGTGCAGCAGGGCGGCGTGCGAGACGCCGATCGCCTCTGCGATGCGCCGCAGCGACGTGCCGTCGGCGCCGCGCTCGCGGAAGACCTCGATGGCGCGGTCGAGGATCTCCTGGCGGCGGGCGACGCCCTTCGGCTGCAGTCCGCGCCGACCGATCACCGCCTCGTCGTCCGTGCTCACGGCATCCAACCTAGCCGATGGCGGGAAACAAAACCTCCAGGTGGAGGTTTTGTGATACCGTCGCCTCAGCGCCGAACGGACGACGAGCCGGCGACGCCGTACACACGAGACAACGAGGTTCGAAGGACGCACGTCATGACACTGCCCGTCGCTTCCGTCCAGCTCTACACGCTGGCCAAGGAGTTCACCGCCGACATGGGGGGCTCGCTCGACAAGCTCGCCGCGATCGGCCTGCGCAACGTGGAGGCGTTCGACTTCGTCTCCCGTCCGACGCAGATCCGCGCCGCGCTGGATGCCAGCGGCCTCGCATCGCCCACCGGGCACGCGCCGCTGCTGTCCGACACGCTCTGGACCCCGGACGGCGAGATCCCGACCCCCGCCCCCGAGGTGGTGTTCGCCGCCGCCGCCGAGATCGGCATGACCACGGTCATCGACCCGTTCGTCGCCCCCGAGCGGTGGCTGACGGCCGACGGCGTCGCCGACATCGCCGACCGCCTCAACCGCGCCGCCGAGAAGGCCGCTGAGTTCGGCCTGAGCGTCGGCTACCACAACCACGCGCAGGAGTTCGTCGCGTCCTTCGACGGCGCCACCGCCTACGAGCGCTTCGTCGCGCTGACCGACGAGCGCGTGCAGCTCGAGCTCGACCTCTTCTGGGCGCTGACCGGCGGCCAGGACGTGCCGGCTCTCGTCTCCGCGCTGGGCGATCGCCTCGTCGCGGTGCACGTCAAGGACGGCGTCGTCCCGGCATCCAACCCGTGGGCTCCGGGCGCCGGCTCGTTCGGCTCGGACACCCTCGACCAGCGTCACGCCGGCACCGCCGACGTCCCGCTCGCGGAGGCGCTGACCGCCGGCACCGCGATCCGCTACGCCGTGATCGAGTACGACAAGGCCCCGGGAGACGTGTTCGAGGACATCGCCGCCAGCTACGCCTTCCTCCGCGACGGGGGGTACGTCAAGTGAGCGCCCTGCGCGTCGGTGTCATCGGCACCGGAGTCATCAGCCAGACCTACCTGGAGAACCTGACCTCGTTCCCCGACGTCGAGGTCGTGGCGGTGGGCGACCTGCTGCCCGAGCGCGCCCGGGCGAAGGCCGAGGAGCACGGCGTGCCCAGCTGGGGAACGGGCGCGGACGTGCTGGCCAATCCCGACGTCGACCTCGTGGTCAACCTCACGATCCCGGCGGTGCACGTCGCGGTGTCCCAGGCGGCGGTCGCCGCCGGCAAGCACGTCTGGACCGAGAAGCCGCTGGGCCTGGACCGTGAGAGCACGCGCGCGCTGCTCGCGCAGGCGGATGCCGCCGGCGTGCGCGTCGGCTCGGCGCCCGACACGATCCTCGGGCCCGGCTTCCAGACCGCCAAGCGCGCCATCCGCGACGGCGTCATCGGCACGCCGCTGTTCGTGCAGACGTCGTTCCAGACGCAGGGTCCCGACCTCTGGCATCCCGAGCCCGCGTTCCTGTTCGCCCAGGGGGCCGGCCCGCTCCTGGACATGGGCCCGTACTACTTCTCGGCCCTCGTGAGCCTGCTCGGCCCCGTCGCCGGCGTCACCGCCCGCGGTTCGCGCTGGCAGACGACGCGCCAGATCCACACCGGCCCGCGGGCGGGGGAGAGCTTCCCCGTCGAGGTGCCCTCCACGGTCCAGGTGCTGACCTCGTTCGCCGGCGGCCAGCACGGCACCCACCTGCTGAGCTTCGACTCGGCGCTGGAGCGCCACGGCGTCATCGAGATCCACGGCTCGGAGGGCACCATCGTCCTGCCCGACCCGAACGCTTTCACCGGGCGGACGGCCTACGTCAAGCCGCTCGGGGTCATCCGCGACGGCATGCGCTTCGAGCAGGAGTGGATCGAGGTCGAGGAGCAGGGCACCGTGGTCGGCCGCGGACTGGGCGTGCTCGACATGGCCCGCGCCATCGCGGACGGCCGTCCTCACGTCGCGACCGGAGAGCTCGGCTACCACGTGCTGGACGTCATGCTCTCGGCGCAGGAGTCCGCCGGCACCGGGCAGACGCTCACGATCGACAGCACCGTGGCCGACGTCCCGCTGCTGCCGGACGGATTCGACCCCTTCGCGCGCACGCTCTCCTGACCGTCCCGCGCCGCCCCGCCGTCAGTGGCCGGCGTGCGGGTCGACCACGATGACGGTGCCGTCGGTGCGCAGCAGCGCCGCGTCCTGCACGGCGCCCAGCGCCGGGGTGGTCACCACCGCCACGATCGCCGCGGCGAGCAGCAGCGGCACCGTGCGGATGGCACCGGGCGCGGACGGGCCGCGGCGCGCGGCGGCGATGGTCATGACGGCCACCAGAAGTAGGAGCACGATCGCGACGGCGGCGGCCAGCACGCTCGCGCGGCCTCCGGTCGCGGCGAGGAGCGCGGCGACGCCGATGACAGTGACGAGCGTCGACGCCGCCGCGGTTCGGGGGATCGGCAGACGTCCGGCGGCCAGCGCCGCGGCGCCCCAGGCGAGCCAGGCCGCGCCGGCGGTCGCGAGGACGATACCGATCCCCCGACCCCAGACGGACGAGGAGGCGGCGGTGACGGCCGCCGCCCCCATGCCGATCGAGATGAGTCCCGCCCCCCACGCGAGCGGGACGATCCAGGCGCGCAGAGCGGCTCCCGGGGCGGCCGCGGCGTGGGAGGGTGCGCTCATGCCGTGACCGACCGTGCGCCGCGCTCCGCGCCGAGGCCCACGCCCAGCAGCACGATCGCGCTGCCGAGGTGCAGGAAGTGGTCGGGCACGTTGAGCGCCAGGATGTTCGCGGACGTGCCGACCAGGAAGAAGCCGACCACGCCGAGCAGCAGGTAGGCCGCGCCGATCGTGGCGTTGACGGTCTTGGCGGCACGCACGCCGCTGAGGCCGGCGATCACGAGCGCGGCACCGATCAGAAGGTGGGCGATGTTGTGCAGCGGGTTGACGGCGAAGATGCCGAGCAGCAGCCCGCCGTCGGTGGCGAGGAACCCCACGCCGCCGGTGACGGCGAAGCCGAGGGCTCCGACGACGAGGTAGACGGCGCCGAAGACGACGGCGACGAGGCGGTTCGGTGACGAGCTCATGACTGACCTCCTGTTCAGGTCGCGACGGGTGTCGTGACGGAGGTTGTTCGGGGCTCGCGGGGAAACGGATTGCCCGGGTGCGCCGTCAGGCCCAGCGTTCGGCGACGATCGTCGTCGCGGCGGCGGGGTCGAGGCGGTGACCGACCGACTCGGGCACGATGAGAAGCTCCGCGGCCGGCATGGCCGCGGACAGGCGCTGCGCCGCGGCCGACAGCATCGGGAACGTCTGCTGCCCGCAGAGGATCGTGACCGGGACGGCGACCGACAGCATCCCCTCGTCCGGGGTCGACAGCTCACGGGTGAGCGCGGCGTCGTAGACCGTGGACTGCGCGAGCGGAACGATCTGCGCGAACATCGGGGTCGCGCGGAACTGCGCGATCATCGCCTCGGGCAGGCCGACCGCCTCCCGCTGGAACAGCACGACGGCCTCCTCCTCGTCGCCGGCGTCGACCAGGGCCTGGATGCGGTCGGCGAGGTCGACGGCCGGCTCGTGGACGCCGAAGTGGAACGGCGGCTCCGAGAGGAACAGCCGACGGATCCCGCCGCCCGAGGGGAGCGAGGCCGTGTACAGCGCCAGCACGGCGCCGGACGAATGACCGAGGACCGCGGCCGCGCCGCCGGCGGCCGCGACCACCGCGGCGAGGTCCTCGGTCTCCCGGAGCGGGGCGGAGGGCCGGGTGTCGCCGCTGTCGCCGCGGGCGCGGCGGTCGTACGTCACCGCGCGGAAGCCGGCGCGCGCCAGCGCCTCGGCGAGGGGCGCGGCATCCCGCGCCGTCGACAGGGCGCCGTTGACGATGACGACGGCGGGACCGGTTCCGGTCTCGTGCAGGGCGATGGCGGTGCCGTCGGCCGATGTGATGTGACGCATGAGCAGATGCAAGCACCGGGTGCCGACATCGTCAACACGAGCGGGCCACGCGCCGCCGACGTCAGAGCAGGTCGGCGCGGTGCACGAGCGCCGCCGCGCCGATGAGCGGGGCGTCGCCGCCCAGGCCCGCGCGCACGACGGGCAGTCGCGCGGCGTACCCGTTGATCGCCGAGGCGCGCACGACCTCCTCGATCTGGTGCGGGTAGTCGTCGGCGACGAACGAGAAGCCCCCGCCGACGACCGCCAGCTCCAGGTCGAGCAGCGTCGCGGCGCTCGCCAGGCCGATCCCGACCGCGTGCGCGGAGCGGGCGACGGCCGCCCGGGCGATGCGGTCGCCGTCCCGATACGCGGACGCGAGCTCCTCGCCGGTCGAGCCCGTCCAACCCCGCTCCTGCGCCCACGCGACGGTGTGCGGTCCCGAGGCGCGCTGCTCGAGGGTGGATGCCGCCGGGTCGCCGTCGATGTCGGCGACGAGCATCTGCCCGAGGTGCCCGGCGTTGCCCGACCCTCCGGCGACGAGTCGTCCGTCCGACAGGATGCCGCCGCCGACGCCGGTCGAGACGACGAAGACGATCGCGTTACGGACGCCCCGGGCGGCGCCCCGCCACGCCTCGGCGAGTGCGATGCAGGTGCCGTCCAGGCGCAGTGTGACGCCGTCGAGCCCGCTCGCCGCGCGCACCGCCTCGACGATGCCGAAGCCGTGGGCCGCGGGGAGATTGATCGGCGCGATGGTGCCGGCGGCCAGATCGATCGGCCCGGCGGCGCCGATCCCCGCGGCGGCGACCTCGCTCCAGCGCGGGTGCGCGCGGCATCCGTCGATCACCTCGGCGAGGCCGCGTGAGAGCACGGTGACATCCGAGGCGGCGCCGGCCCCCGTCGGCGTCCGTCGCCGGGAGCCCTCGACGATCGCGCCGTCGTCGTCGACCAGGGCCGCTTCGATCTTCGTGCCGCCGAGATCGATCGCCAGTGCGAGTGTCATGCCGCATCCTTGAGGGCTGGGAGCAGGGGAGCGGGCCGGAGAGTATGCCCGGAGCCGTATAGACGTAAGCGTAGTGTCGGGACCAGCGATCGGCATCCGCCTTTGGCTTCGCCCAACGGGCATCGCGTGGTGCGATGGACCGCCGATCAACGGAGCCGGACATGGCCACCATCGCCCCCGCATCCACTCTCGGACCGATTCGACAGACCTACGCGACGTCGGAGACGTTCCCGTCGGTCGCTCGGTCGTACACCCAGGTGTCGCAGGTCGTGAAGGAACTCGGCCTGCTGCGCCGCGCGCCCGTGTTCTACGCGCTCGTCGGCGCAGCGCTCGCGCTGTGCCTCGGCGGGTGCGTCGCGGGCTTCGTGCTCCTGGGGCAGAGCTGGTTCCAGCTGCTGATCGCGGCGGCGCTGGGCATCGTGCTCACCCAGGTCGCGTTCCTCGCCCACGAAGCGGCGCACCGCCAGATCCTCTCCTCCGGCCCGGCCAACGACCGCCTCGCCCGCATCCTCGCCGCCGGCGTCGTCGGCATCAGCTACTCGTGGTGGGACTCCAAGCACTCCCGCCACCACGCGAACCCCAACCGCGTCGGCAAGGACCCGGACATCGAGGTCGACACGATCTCGTTCCTCGTCGAGGACGCCGTGCAGGCGCGCGGCATCCGCCGGTTCATCACGCGTCGCCAGGGCTGGTTCTTCTTCCCGCTGCTGACGCTCGAGGGCCTCAACCTCCACGCCCACGGCATCCGCCACCTCCTGTCGCGCCAGCCGGTCAAGAAGCGCGGACTGGAGCTGGCGCTGATCACGACGCGTCTCGCCGTCGTCATCGTCCCGGTCTTCCTGCTCCTGCCCCTCGGCATGGCGTTCGCCTTCCTCGGCGTGCAGCTCGCGGTGTTCGGCGTGTACATGGGCGCCTCGTTCGCCCCCAACCACAAGGGGATGCCGATCGTCGACGCGAGCGCCCGCCTCGACTTCTTCACGAAGCAGGTGCGCACGTCGCGCAACATCACGGGCGGCTGGTGGGCGACCTGGATGTTCGGCGGTCTGAACCACCAGGTCGAGCACCACCTCTTCCCCAGCATGGCCCGACCGCACCTCTCGAAGGCGCGTGCCGTGGTCCGCGACTACTGCAAGGGCGCCGGCATCCCGTACACGGAGACGAGCGTCTGGCGCTCGTACGCCATCGTCATCGACTACCTCAACCGCGTCGGCCTCGCGGCCCGCGACCCGTTCGACTGCCCGATGGTGGCGGACTACCGCCGCGCGTGAGCGCGCGGGGCGCCGCCGGCGCCGGGGCCTGTCAGGGTCGCCGGAGGCTGTCAACCCCCTCGTCGTCGCCCGCCCGGTTCGGTTGACTGTGGACTCCCACCCGACGTTGTTCTGACGATTCCCTGGCGAGGCCGAGCCGTGAAAGACATTCTGATCGAGGGTCACCGCATCCTCACCACCGATGACGTCGCGGACGCGGTGCTGACGTACGCCCAGCGGCTGGTGCAGACCGGGTCGACAGACATCGTGGAGTTCCCCAGCATCGATGACGGATCGCTCAGTGTCTGCCGGATGCTGCTGGGCAGCGGCATCCCCGTGGCGGTGCTCGACGCCACCACCTCGCTGGCGTCCGACGTCGTCGGGGCCGATCGCGCGTGCGCGGAGATCTCCCGCCGCACCGCGGCACTGGCCTGAGCGGCGCGCCGGCGTCGGAAGCTCGCAGTACGGTAGAGCCGTGGGACGGTTCAGTTACGACGGCAGTGTCAAAGCGGAGTTCGACGACCGGGTGCTCGCGCACCTGCAGGTCGTCATCAGTCAGAAGCTGCGGCGCGGCGAGACGTTCACCTTCAGCTGGCGCAACGACACGAGCCTCGGCGACGGACGCACCGCGATCTGGCTGCACCCGCACGCGTCGCTCGTGTACACGTACCACGGCAGCCGCCAGCCGGCGCTCAACCGTGCGTGGCTCGAGGCGCTGACCCACGCCGCGAACTCCACCGCCGGGCTCCAGATCGTGCCCGAGCCCGAAGGCCCCTACAGCGGCGAGGTCATGACCGGCTGAGCGCCGCACCTCTCACGTCGGCAGGGGCCTGTCAATCCCCTCGTCCGTCGTCTGCGCGACGCGCAGACTGGGGGATGAAGGCGGTGACGGTGATGACGCATCCTGCGCGAATCGACGGCCCCCTCGAACTCATCCCCATCGACGACGATGCGTGGCGACTGTGCGACACGCGTGTGGGCGCCAACGACGCGGAGTTCGTGGTGGCGTACATCGAGCGAGGCGACGACGGCTACGACGCGGTGTGGATGCGGGGTCCGCGGCGCCGCTCGCGCCATCGCCGCCTGGACGAGTGTCTGAGCTGCGGCCACGCCCTCCTGCGGGCGGAGGAGTCGTCGACCGCGAGTCGGCCGATCCCGATCGCGCATTTCCCGCCCGTGCGGGCCACGTGAGGACCCTCAGGCGTCGGCGACCGCGACCGTCTGCGGCGCGTTGTCCTGCGCCTCCTCGTCGGCGGGGGCTTCGATCTGCTCCTCGGTCAGGAGGATGCCGCCGGACGAGCTGGCCGACTGCGCCAGCTCCTCGATCCACGCCCGGTTCAGCTCGGTCGGCTCGGGGTCGTCGAACACGAAGCGCAGCGCGATGGACGGATGCAGCCAGATCGTGCTGCGACCGCCGGGCTCGCCCTCGGGGTGCTGCCAGGAGACCGTGAAACTCTCGCCGCGGCGCAGTTTCGTCGCGACGACGACCTTGAGGTGCGCCAGCACCCGGTCCTCGATGTGGATCGGCGTCGCCGACCCTCCGTAATAGATGGTGCCCACGCTGCGATTGTAGGTCGCGTCGCGTCAGGGTGTCATCACGCTGACACCGGCCTGACCCAGCGCCGCGGCGAGGGCCGGCGCGGGCGGGGCGTCGGTGATCAGGTAGTCGGCGCCGTCGAGCGGCGCGACCTGCGCGAACAGGCGCCGCCCGAGCTTGGAGGAGTCGGCCAGCACCGCGGTGCGGTCGGCGCGGTCGATCATCTCCGCCATCATGGTGGCGTCGCCCAGGTTGCTCGTGGAGTACCCGGACTCGTCGACGGCGCCCACCGCGACCAGCGCGAGGTCGCAGCGGATGTCGAGCTCGCGTCCTCCGGCCGCCATCGTGAACGTGACCGGCCCGGTGGTCGCCTGGGTGATGGTGCGCACCGCGCCGCCGAAGACGTAGAGGTCGCGGAAGGCGGAGGGGGCGATCTCGGCGGGGATCCGCAGGTTGTTGGTCGCGATCGTCAGATCCCGGTGACTGCGCAGGGCGCGGGCGACCGCGAGCGTCGTCGTGCCGGCGTTGAGCATGATGACCGCGCCGTCGTCGACCATCTCCGCCGCCAGTCGGGCGATGCGCTCCTTCTCCTCCACCTGTACGCGCAGGCGCACATCCAGCCCCCGGTCGCGCAGCGCGCCGTCGGTGGCGCTCACGGCGCCGCCGTGGGTGCGGATGAGCGCGCCCTCGCGGTGCAGCTGATCCAGGTCGCGGCGCACCGTGTCGATCGAGACGTCGAAGTGCTCCGACAACTCGGCGACGGTGACCTGTCCGTGTTCGGCGACGTAGGCCGCCAGGTCGGCCTTGCGCCCGGCGGGGAGACGTCGGCCGCGGGGGGCTGCTTTGTCCATGCCTCCATCACTAGCACAGGGCACGCCGTTTTCACCTCTCAAATCAGCAAAAGGCGGCAGAAGTCAGCATTGTTTGCGAAGGAGCTCTTGACGAAGCGGCAAAAGACGGCATAATGGTGCTGAAAGACGCATGAATCCGCAGCGGTGCGGATCGCGCACATACTCAAAGAGGAGAAGCGATGTCCAGAGTGGGGCGGGGTCACAGCAGGGCCCTCACAGTCGTCGGCGCGGTCGCCGCGGCGACGACGCTGTTGGCGATGTCGGGCTGCTCGAGCAGCGCATCGCCGTCCGGCAGTTCGGACGCCGGCGGCGACGTCACGATCGAGTTCGCCCAGTGGTGGGAGCCGGAGCTTCCCGATGGGCAGTTCCGCGCGCTGATGGATCAGTTCGAGTCCGAGAACCCCGGCATCAAGGTGAACCTGGTCAGCGGCCCCTACGCCTCGACCAAGGAGCAGCTGTTCGCCGGCGCCGCCTCGGGCACCATGCCCGACGTCGTCGGCCTCGACGGCGCGTGGGTCAACGATTTCGCCTCCAAGGGCGTCATCGCGAACCTCACCGACCTGATGAAGGACAGCGGCTACGACGACAGCCAGCTCGCGAGCCAGATCAAGGTCGACGGCAGCACCTACATGATCCCGGTCGTCAACTTCGTCTACCCGATGTTCACGAACGACGACCTGCTCGCCAAGGCCGGCGTCACCGCGCCCCCGTCGACGCGCACCGAGTTCGCCGACGCCGCGAAGAAGATCACCGCTCTCGGCGGCGACGTCTCGGGCTGGGTGCTCCCGCTCTCCCTCGAAGCCCCCAACGGCGTGCAGAACGACGTGATGTCGTGGGTCTGGGCGTCGGGCGGCTCGATGCTGAAGGACGGCAAGCCCGACCTGACGAACAAGGACGTCACCTCGGCGATGGACTACATCGACGGCCTCTGGAAGGACGGCGTCATCGCGTCCGGCTCGTTCACGATGAAGGAGCAGGACAAGGTCGAGGAGTTCACGAACGGTCGCGTCGGCATGATGATCGACTCGCTCGCGCACATCAACCTGATCCGCGAGTCGAACCCCGACCTCAAGTTCTCGATCTCCGCCATCCCGGCCGCCGACGGCTACACCGGCGAGCGGGGCATCCCGTACGCCTCCTGGGGCATCGGCGTGGCCGAGAACTCGGCGCACAAGGATGCCGCCTTCAAGCTCGTGTCGTTCCTGATGAGCAAGGACACGAACTCGAAGCTGTCGACCCTGGCGAAGGCCTTCCCCGGCAACACGCAGTCCACGCCGGACTTCTCGGGCAGCGACGAGCTCTTCAAGCAGGCCTTCGACATCTACAAGGCGGGCTATCCGGCCAACGAGTTCACGGGCCTGCCCACGGCCGAGGACCTCATGCGCCAGCTCGGACAGCAGCTGCAAACGGCGCTGGACGGGCAGCAGTCCATGGACGATGCGCTCAAGAACGCGCAGACGTCCTGGGAAGCGGCGTTCTAGCGCTTCCCCCTCTGCCGGGTGCCGCATCGCCGATGCGGTGCGGCACCCGTTCACCGCTCGCCACGCCTCAGCCCCCTCAACCGGTCAGAACTAGGAGCCGTGCGGTCTCATGACCCTCAAAACACCCGTCTCGATGGACACCGAAGTCCTGGTGACCGGCGTCGCGCACTCCCGGCGCCGCCGCCAGCTGCGGCGCACGACCGAGTCGTACGCGTTCCTCGCACCCACCCTCGCGCTGCTGCTGGTGCTCATGATCATCCCGATCGTCATGGTCATCGGCTACTCGCTGCAGAGCAACGTCATCCTCAGTAAGAACGGCGAGTTCGTCGGCCTCGAGAACTACCTGACCGTCCTGGGCGACGGCACCTTCTGGAAGGCGACGTCGAACACGGTCGTCTTCACGGTCGTGAGCGTCGCCGCGCACCTGGTCCTCGGACTCGGCTTCGCCCTCATGCTCAACAGCCCGCTCATCGGCGGCGTGCCGCGTGCGATCTTCCGCGGCCTCTACGTCCTGCCGTGGCTGTTCACGGTCGCCGTCATCGCGGTGCTCTGGCGGATGCTCCTCGCGCCCAACGGCGTCGTCAACTTCCTCCTGAACGCCAACATCGAGTGGCTCGCGTCGCCGCAGCTGGCGCTCGGCACCGTGACCTTCATCAACATCTGGGCGGGCTACCCGTTCTTCATGGTGAGCCTGCTCGCCGGGCTCCAGGGCATCCCGAGCGACCTCTACGAAGCCGCAACGGTCGACGGCGCGAGCAGCGTGCAGCGCTTCTGGAACGTCACGCTCCCGCAGCTGCGCCCCATCATCATCAGCCTGCTGCTGCTCGATCTGATCTGGACCTCCCAGCAGTTCGCCCTCATCTGGATGACCACCGGCGGCGGCCCGATCGACGTCACCGAGGTGCTGAGCACCTACACCTACAAGCTGGCCTTCGCGAAGTACGACTTCTCGCTCGCGGCGACCTCCGCCGTGCTCGTCCTGCTCATGTCGATGGTCCTCGCCGTGTTCTACGTGCGGCATCAGAAGGCGAGGGATTGAGATGGCCATGTCCGTGCAGACCCGTCGGCGCACCGCGCGCGCCGGCATCTACCTCGGCCTGCTGCTGGGTGCGGTCTTCGCCGCGGGACCCGTGCTGTGGATGCTGTCGAACTCGTTCAAGTCGAACACCGAGATCTTCGAGCTGCCGCCGCGGCTGATCACCGACACGTTCTCGTTCGACGCGTACGTCGCGATCTTCACCAATCCGGAGACGGTCCGCTTCTTCATCAACAGCTACGTCGTCGCCGGCGCGGTGACGGTGCTGACGCTGCTGGTCGCGATCCAGGCCGCGTACGCGTTCAGCCGCTTCGAGTTCCGCGGCAAGCGCATCCTCAACGTCATCATCGTGAGCGTGCAGGCGGTGCCGCCGATCACGCTGCTCATCCCGTACTTCGGTCTCGTGGTCGGCCTCGGCCTCTACAACACCTACCCGGGCCTGATCCTCACCTACATGGTGTTCACGCTGCCCTACGCGATCATCATGATGACGGGGTACTTCAACACCCTGCCGCGCGAGCTCGACGAAGCCGTGCGCGTGGACGGGGCCGGATCGATGACCGCGCTGTGGCGCGTCCTGGTGCCGATCTCGGTGCCCGGCATCGTCTCGGTCGGCATCTACACGTTCATGATCGCGTGGAACGAGTACCTGTTCGCCCTGACGCTGACCCGCACGATCGACATGCGCACCGTCCCCATCGGCATCCAGCTGCTCATGGGCCAGCACTCGTACGAGTGGAACCAGATCATGGCGATGAGCGTGCTCGGCTCGATCCCCGTGCTGATCCTCTTCCTCTTCTTCCAGCGCTACTTCATCAGCGGGCTGACGGCCGGCTCGGTCAAGAGCTGACCGGACCCGCCCGCACAGGCGTCCACAACCACCCCCACCGACAGGAGAATCCACCGTGGTGCTGTACACCGGCAAGTCCATCCTCGACATCGCCAATCAGAACAACTTCGCCATCCCGGCCTTCAACATCAGCGACTGGGCGATGTTCCTCGGCGTCATGGACGTCAGCGAGGAGAAGAACGCGCCCGTCATCATCGCGATCCACCCCGACGAGGTCTCCCACGTGACGACCGACCTCATCGTCGCGATCCGCGAGCGCGCGCACCGCTCGAGCGTGCCGGTCGCGATCCACTGGGACCACGGCGGGACGTACGAGCAGATGATCACCGCCATCCAGGCCGGCTTCACCTCCGTCATGATCGACGCCTCGCTCCTGCCCTTCGAGGAGAACGTGGCGCTCACCCGCAAGGTCGTCGAGGCCGCGCACGCCGTCGGCATCCAGGTGGAGGGCGAGCTCGGCACGATCGGGGCGAACGACAGCTACGGCGAGTCCGGCGCGGCCGAGATCATCTACACCAACGTCGACGACGCGGTGCGCTTCGTCGAGGAGACCGGCGTGGACAGCCTCGCGATCGCGATCGGCACCTCGCACGGCCTGTACCCCGCCGAGAAGAAGCCCGAGCTGCGCCACGACCTGCTCGAGCAGATCAAGGCCGCCGTCAAGATCCCGCTGGTGCTGCACGGCGGCTCGGGAAACCCCGACGCCGAGCTCGCCCGCGCCGTGTCGCTGGGCATCAACAAGATCAACATCTCCAGCGACATCAAGGTCAGCTACCACAACCGCATGCGCGAGATCCTCGGCACCGACGAGCGTCTGCGCGAGCCGAACGCGATCCAGCCCGAGCCGATCGCCGCGCTGAAGGTGACGGCGGCGGAGAAGATCGACCTGTTCGGTGCGACCGGCAAGGCGGATCTGTACTGACCACCCCCGGCGGGAGATCATCGACACCATGAGCGCGCGACTCGTCCTCGGCCTCGGCGGCACCGTCGACTACGAGATCCGGTGGGATGCCGCGGTCATCAGCGCCCTCGCGCACCGGCACGGTGTGCGGCGGGCCGAGCTGACGACCACGGCCCCCATCGACGACGAGCGCGCGCTCATCGTCGCGATCCTCGCCCTCTTCGAGCGCGGCGTCGGGGGAGAGCGGTTCGCCGCCTCCTCCGACATCCTCGAGCGCTTCGCGGCGCGGTTCGAGACGTCCGTGAGGCTCGGCGGCACGGGGGTGCGGGCGGGGATCGCGCTGGCGAACCTCGGCATCCCCAGCACCCAGCACCTGGTGAGCATCGACGACAACGTGCGTCGTCTCATGCCGCCGATCATCGACTGGGTGTGCTCGGCGACGACCGACACGCTCGACCCGCACCTGATCGTGCAGTATCCGGAGGGCGCGACCGTCGCGCTCGCCGACGGCGAGGTCGTGGCGCCCTCCGCGAACCGCGTCATCGTGGCCAACGACCGTCCGAACCGGGAGATGGCGATCTCCGCGCAGCTGGGCGATCGCCTGCGCACCGCGGACGCCTTCCTCGTATCGGGCTTCAACACGATGCAGGACGCGGCGCTCCTGGCGTCGCGCCTCGACGACCTCTGGGCCGCGATGCGGCAGCTTCCGTGGGGAGCGCTCGTCTATTACGAGGATGCCGGGTTCTACCGTCGCGACTTCGCCGCGATCGCCCGAGACCGCCTCCTCCCGCGCATCGACGTGTACGGCATGAACGAGGACGAGCTGCAGGAGTACGTCGGCCGCGAGGTCGACCTGCGCGACGGGGCGGACGTGGCGGCCGCCCTCGATGAGGCGCATCGCCTCATCCCGGTGCCGGCGCTCGTGGTCCACACCCGTTTCTGGTCGATCGCCGTCGGACCCGACGCGCCGCGCCATCGCGCCGCCCTCGAGGCGGCCGTGCGGGTCTCGGCCACGCGGTACCGGCTCGGCGACGTCTTCGACGCGGCCGACCTCGAGGTCACGTCGCGCCTGCCGCGGCATCCGGACGGCGTCGGCGTCGTCGCGGCCGTCGGCGCCCACCGCCCGGATGCCGCGGGCGTGGCGGCCGTCGTCGCCGACACCCCGACCCCCACCACCATCGGGCTGGGCGACAGCTTCGTCGGCGGCTTCCTGTCCGTGACCCGCGCGGCCGTCGACGCCGCGACCGCGCACTGAGGGCGACCGCGATGCCGATCCGTCTGCCCGCGAACCGTCCCGCGGCACGCTTCTATCGCGGCGGTGAACGCATCGCGCTCTTCCGCGGGGCGCCGCGGCCGGCCGGAGGCGAGGCGGAGGAACGCGAGCCGGAGGACTGGATCGCCTCGACGACGACCGTCGCGGGCGAGACCCGCACGGGGCTGACCGTGCTCCCGGACGGCGTGCTGCTGTGCGATGCGGTGGCGGCCGACCCGGTGCACTGGCTGGGCGCCGCGCACGCGGACCGATGGGGGAGCGACACGCGGCTGCTCGTGAAGCTCCTCGACGCGGGCCAGCGCCTGCCCGTGCACGCCCATCCCGACGACGCCTTCGCCGCGGCGCACCTGGGCCGTGCCCACGGCAAGGCCGAGGCCTGGTACATCCTCTCCCAGGGGACCGTGCACCTGGGACTGCGCGAAGACGTCGAGCCGGCGCGGCTGGCCGCGCTCGTCGCGCGCCAGGACACCGACGCGCTGCTCGGGCTGCTGCACCGCATCGCGGTGCGTCCGGGCGATGTGGTGTGGGTGCCGCCCGGTGAGCTGCACGCGATCGGCGCGGGCGTCCTCCTGCTCGAACTGCAGCAGCCCGAGGACCTGTCGATCCTGCTGGAGTGGCGCGGGTTCGCGCTGGACGGCGCCGTCGACGGCCACGTCGGCATCGGGTTCGACCGGGCGCTGACCGCCGTCACCCACCGCGCCCGCAGCTCCGCCGAGATGGCCCGTCTCGTCCACCCGGCACCCGCCGAGACCGACGGGTCGGTGTTCCCCGCCGCGGCCGATCCCTTCTTCCGGCTGGAGCGCCACGCGCTCGACGGCGAGCGGGCGCTGGCCGCGGGCTTCGCCGTCGCCGTCGTCAGCGCGGGAGAGCTGCGGCTCGGCGGCCAGGAGGCGCCGGCGGGCACGACCTGGCTGATCGCCGCGGCCGAGGGCGCCGTCACGGCGAGCGGACGCGGCGAGATCCTCGTCGCCCGGCCGCCCGCTCCCTAGTCGAGGGGGCCGCCGATGCCTCCGGGCGTCAGGAGAGGCGGGAGTGGTCGCCGAGGCGGTGCCACGTGCGGTTATGGTACACCAGCGCGTCGCCGTGGTCGCCGACGGCGACATCGCGCTCGAGCTGCGACTGCAGGGCGTGGGCGGCGAAGACGGTGGAGCCTCCGGCATCCATCCGCTCGATGACGGCGCAGCGCACCCACGCGCGGACGTCGTGGTACACCGGCTCGCCGGTGACCAGGCGCGACCAGGGGCGCGAGCCGTCGAAGCGGTCGACGCCGCTCGTCGCGCCCAGACGCGCGAGGTCGAGGTCGTTCGCGTCGAGGAGGTGGACCACGACCGTCTCGGCGGCGGCGAGGACGGCCGCCGACGACGACTGCGACGACACCGAGAAGATCAGCAGCGGCGGCTCGGCGCTCACGCTCGACACGCTGGTCGCGGTGAGGGCGACCGGCCCGTCACCGGCGTCGGCGGTGATCACGGCGACTCCGCCCGGGTGGCCCCGGAAGAGCGCCTTGAACTCGTCCGCCGACAGCGACGAGGCGAAACCCGCGGCGGCGAGATCGGCGCCTCGGCCGTCGCGGGCGTCGGTGGGCTCGGGAGCCGCGAACGGTGCGTCGATCGGTGCGGGGGGCGACGAGGTCATACATCCACGGTAAGCGCCCCGACGGGGGTGGGCTCCGCTGCGCGCAACACGGCGACATGTCGCGCGTCGCGGCCGGGTGTTCAGGTGGCGGCGGAGAGCGCGCGGTCGAGATCCGCGAGGAGATCGGATGCCGTCTCGATGCCGATCGAGAGCCGGATGAGACCGTCGCCGATGCCCAGACGCGCCCGCTCCTCGGGCGAGAACGAGACGTGCGTCGTCGTGGCCGGGTGCAGCGCCATCGAGCGGACGTCGCCGATGTTCGTCATCCGGCTGATGAGGCGGAGGCGGTCGAAGAACCGTTCGGCCGCGGGCCGCCCGCCGCGCACCGTGAAGGCGAACACGGAGCCGGCGTGACCGCCGAAGCGCTCCTGGGCGATGCGATGGTACGGACTCGACGCCAGGCCCGCGAAGTCGACGCTCTCCACCGCGGGGTGGGTGTCGAGCCAGCGCGCGACGACCGCGGCGTTCTCGAGATGCTTCGCCATCCGCAGCGACAGCGTCTCGATGCCCTGCTGCAGCAGGAAGGAGTTGACGGGCGACAGCGCGGCACCGAGGTCGTTGACGATGCCGAAGCGCAGGTACGCCTCCAGTGCGCGCTCGCCGTGGCTGTCGACGAGCGACGGGCGGCCGGGGGCGACCGGCGCGGTGAGGCCCGGGTAGGCGCGCGACGAGCCCGCCCAGTCGAACCGTCCGCCGTCGACGATGACCCCCGACAGTGCGGCGCCGTGCCCGGTGAGGAACTTCGTCGAGGAGTGCACGACGACATCGGCGCCGTGCTCGAGCGGGCGGATGAGGTATGGCGTCGCGACGGTGTTGTCGACGATGAGCGGGATCGTGTGGCGCCGGGCGATGCGGGCGACGGCGGCGACGTCGACGAGGTCGTTCTTGGGGTTGGGGATCGTCTCGACGAAGATCGCCTTCGTCTGCGGCGTGATCAGACGCTCCCACTCGGCCTCGTCGGCCGGGTCGCGCACGTAGTCGGTCGTCACTCCCAGCCGCGCGAAGGTGCGGTCGAAGAGGATGCGGGTGCCGCTGTAGATGCTCGCGGTCGACACCAGCCGCTCACCGGCGCCCGCGAGCCCCAGCAGCAGCGCGGTGATCGCCGCTTGACCGGAGCCCACCACGATCGCCCCGGTGCCGCCCTCCAGCGATGCGATGCGCCGCTCGGCGACCTCGTGGGTCGGGTTGAGGTTGCGCGAGTACAGCTGGCCCGCCTCCGCACCCGTGAAGCGGTCCTCCGCCTGCGCGAACGAGTCGAAGCGGTAGGCCGCCGTCAGATAGATCGGGGTGATGCGCGCACCGTGGTTGCGCTCGTCGACCTCGCCGGCGTGCACCTGGCGGGTGTCGAAGCCGTAGTCGTCGGTGTCGTCGTGCGTGCTCACCAGCACAGAGTAGGGCGGGCGCGACGAATGTGACGGATCGGGCGTAACACTTCGCGGCATCCCCTCGCCGTGGGTTAGCATCCTGACGTGGCCCTGACCTGTCGTTGTTGTCGCTGAGCGCTCCGCGCTCCCTTCGACGACCCCGACAGCCCGCCGCCCTCTCGCGCGCTCTGCGCACGCGGCACCACCCTCAGGACACCCCTCATGCGTTTCGCCTCGCACATCGCCGACGTCGTCGGCAACACCCCGCTCGTCCGTCTGAACGCCGTCGCCGCCGAGGTGCAGGCGACGGTGCTCGCGAAGGTCGAGTACCTCAACCCGGGCGGCTCCGCCAAGGACCGCATCGCCCGCAACATCGTCGACGCGGCCGAGCGCGACGGGCTGCTCCGCCCCGGCGGCACGATCGTCGAGCCCACCAGCGGCAACACCGGCGTCGGTCTCGCCCTCGTCGCGCTCCAGCGCGGGTACCGGATGATCTTCGTCGTCCCCGACAAGTTCACGGGGGAGAAGACCGCGGTGCTGCGGGCCTACGGGGCGGAGGTCGTGGAGGTGCCCACGAACGTCCCGCCGGAGCATCCCGACTCGTACTACAGCGTCTCCGACCGGCTCGCCCGCGAGATCCCCGGCGCGTTCAAGCCCAACCAGTTCGCCAACCCGAACGGTCCGCGCGCCCACTACGAGACGACGGGCCCGGAGATCTGGCGCGACACCGATGGGCGCGTCACCCACCTCGTCGCCGGAATCGGCACCGGAGGCACGATCAGCGGCACCGGCCGCTTCCTCAAGGAGGCGACGGCGGGCGAGATCGTCGTCGTCGGCGCCGACCCCGAGGGCTCGATCTACTCCGGCGGACCGATCCACGGCTACGCCGTCGAGGGTGTGGGCGAGGACTTCTACCCCGACACCTTCGACGCGTCCGTCGTCGACCGCTACGAGCGGGTCTCGGATGCCGAGAGCTTCGCCATGACCCGCCGGCTCGCCCGCGAGGAGGGCCTGCTCGTCGGCGGCTCGTCGGGCATGGCGGTCGTCGCGGCCCTGCGCACCGCGCGGGGGCTTCCCGCCGACGCCGTCGTGGTGGTCGTGCTGCCCGACCACGGCCGGGGCTACCTCACCAAGCTCTACGACGACGCGTGGCTCGCGGCCCGCGGCATCCCTCTCGACACCCTCACCGAAGGAGCATCCGCATGACCACCGACGCCGCACGCCGTTTCGCCAGCCTCGCCGTCCACGCCGGGCAGGACCCCGACGAGAGCACCGGGGCGGTCATCCCGCCCGTGCACTTCTCCACGACGTTCGCCCAGGACGGGATCGGCGGTCTCCGCCAGGGCTACGAGTACGGGCGCAGCGGCAACCCGACGCGCACCGCCCTGCAGACCCAGCTCGCCGCGATCGAGGGCGGCGCCCACGCGTTCTCGTTCGCGTCGGGACTCGCCGCCGAGGATGCGCTGCTGCGGGCCGTGCTGGTCCCGGGCGACGAGGTGCTGCTCGGCAACGACGTCTACGGCGGCACCTACCGGCTGCTCGCGCGGGTGCTGGGCCCGTGGGGTGTGCGGCTGCGCCTGGTCGACATGAGCGACGAGGACGCCGTCCGTGCGGCCGTGGCCGAGCGGGCCCCGCGCCTGCTGTGGGTCGAGACGCCGTCGAACCCGCTGCTGCGGATCACCGACATCGCGACGCTCGCGCGGATCGGTCACGACGCCGGCGCGGTCGTCGTCGTCGACAACACCTTCGCGACCCCCGCGCTGCAGCAGCCGTTGGAGCTCGGTGCCGATGTGGTCGTGCACTCGACGACCAAGTACCTCGGCGGCCACTCGGATGTCGTCGGCGGCGCGCTCGTGCTCGCCGAGACCCACCGCGACGACGCCCTCGCGGCCGAGATCGGCTTCCTGCAGTTCGCCGTCGGGGCCGTCTCCGGTCCGCTCGACGCCTGGCTCACCACCCGGGGCATCAAGACGCTCGCGGTGCGGATGGAGCGCCACAGCCGCAACGCGGCGGCGGTCGCCGCCTTCCTCTCGGAGAGCGACCGGGTCGCCCGCGTGTACTACCCCGGGCTGGCCCACCACCCCGGCCACGCGATCGCGGCGCGGCAGATGAGCGGCTTCGGGGGCATCGTCTCGGTGGCCCTCGAGTCGGGCGAGGCGGCGCGCCGCTTCGCGGAGTCGACGCGGCTCTTCCAGCTCGCGGAGTCGCTGGGCGGCGTCGAGTCGCTCGTGAACTACCCCGACGCCATGACGCACGCGTCGGTGCGCGGCACCGAGGCCGCGGTGCCGGTGGAGGTCGTGCGGCTGTCGGTGGGCATCGAGGACGAGGCCGACCTGCTGGAGGACCTCGACCGCGCCCTGCGGGCATGATGGAGGCATGAGCGAGAGAGCACGCTGGGCGGTCCTGGGCGCCGGTGCCATCACGGGCGACTTCCTGGCGGCGCTGCCGCACGCGGAGCACGGCGTGCTCCACGCGGTCGGCGCGCGCGACGGCATCCGGGCGCGGGAGTTCGCCGACCGGTTCGGCGCGCCCGTCGCGGGCACGTACGACGAGGTGCTGGCACGGGGCGACGTGGATGCCGTCTACATCGGCACCGTGCACACCACCCACGCCGAGCTCGCGCACGCCGCGCTCGATGCGGGCAAGGCCGTGCTGTGCGAGAAGCCCCTGGGGGTGACGGCCGCCGAGACCGACGCCGTGCTCGCGCACGCGGCCCGGGTGGGGCTGCCGGTGGTGGAGGCGTTCAAGTACCGCTTCGGCCCATTCCCCGAGCGGCTGCGTGCGCTCGTCTCCGCGGGGACGCTGGGCGAGCTCGTCTCGGTGGACTCGACCCTCGGCTTCGCCGCCGACGCGCACGACGGGCGCCTGTTCGATCCCGCGACGGCGGGCGGGGCGATCCTCGATGTCGGGTGCTACCCGGCATCCCTCGTCGTGGGCCTCGCCGCGTGGGCGGGGATCGACGCCGAACCGGTGATCGTCGCGGCCGACGGCGTGGTCGGCGCCGTCGACGAGCAGGCGCGCGCGACGATCGGGTTCGGCGCGTTCGAGGCGCGCATCGCCACCGCGATCACCGCCGACCTGCCGCGGCGGGCCGTGATCCGCGGCACCGCCGGCGAGCTGGAGATCGCGAACGTGTGGGGCAGCCGCGTCGTCTCGACCGCCGAGGCGGTGCTGCGCCGCTCCGACGGGACGGTCGAGCCGATCCGCACCGCCACCGTCAGCCCGATGGCCGCCGAGGCGGACGCGACCGTGCGGGCGCTTCGCGAGGGGCGCACCGAGGTGCCCGAGATGCCGTGGTCGCAGACCCGCACGACGGCGCGCCTGCTCGAGGACTGGCGCGCCGCACTGGACTGAGCCCGTTCGCAGAATCGGAGATCAGCAACAGACGCGGATGCGGGGGCGCTCGCCATCCGCATCCGTTGCTCGTCTCCGCATCCGATGCGGCGCTCAGACGGCGTGGATCGCCCCGGACGGCGATCCGTGCAGCTGGCCGTGGAGCCGTTCCATGCGGGCGTCGAGGAGGGATGCCGACTCGGCGGCCTCCTTCAGCTCCACGAGCAGCCCGTCGGGCACCGCCCCGGCGTACTTGTAGTAGATCTTGTGCTCCAGGCTCGCCCAGAAGTCCATCGCGATCGTGCGGAACTGCACCTCCACGGCGACGTCGACGCGGCCCGACGAGAGGAAGACCGGCACCTCCACGATGACGTGCAGGCTCTTGTACCCGTTCGTCTTGGGCTGGGCGATGTAGTCCTTGACCTCGCGCACCGTGATGTCGTCCTGCTGGGTGAGCAGGTCGAAGAGGCGATAGGCGTCCTTCGTGAAGCTCGTCGTCACCCGGATGCCGGCGATGTCGGTGATCGCGGCGCGGATCGCGTCGAAGCTGGGCTCGACGCCCTTACGGGTGATCTTGTCGACCAGGCTGTCGGCGCTCTTGACGCGGCTGGAGACGTGCTCGATCGGGTTGTAATCGTGCATGAGCAGGAACTCGTCGCGGAGGATCCCGAGCTTGGTCTCGACCTCGCGGAGCCCGAACTGGTACTCCAGCAGGAAGCGCTGGAACTCGTCCCGCATCATCCGCAGCTGCGCGGCGGAGAACGTCGCGATCCCCTCGTCGGTCGACACGGACAGGCCCGGCGCACTCGCTTCCATGCTTCCGACCGTAGCGAGCGCTCCTCGGCGGATGCTGTGGGCTTCGGAGGACCCGGCCGCACCGGCGGGGGACAATGGAGGGATGCCGTCGCCCACCCCGCCCGTCCGCTTCGGCGATCGTGTGCGCACGGAGGCCGCGCACGTCGGGCGGAGCCTGGCGACGTTCGGCCCCGCGCGCGGGCGCCGCTGGCCGTTGGCCGTGCAGGCGGGGCTCGCGATGGCCGTGCCGATCGTGGTGCTCGCGGCATCCGGTCACGCCGAGCTCGCCCTGCTGTCGGCGACCGGCGCGTTCGCGGTCATCTACGGCGGGTGGCTGCGACCGCGGGAGCGCGCCCGGGTGGCGCCGCTGCTCGCGCTCGCCCTGTGGGTGTGCGCGGCGGCCGGCACGCTCGCGGCCGGCGGCGGCGTGCTCGCGGTGCTCGGCGGAGTGCTCGTCACCACGGTGGTCACCGCGGCGCTGGCGGGCGCGGTCTCGCTGGGCCCTCCCGGACCGGTGTTCTTCGTGCTGGTGTTCGGGCTGTCGGCCCAGGTGACCGCCGTCCGCGGCGGTGCGCGGGTCGTCGATCCGTGGACCTACCTCGCGATCGTCGCCGCATCGGGGGCCTTCGCGTGCCTCGTGGTGGCGGCGCCGCTGCTCCTGCCGCGCTATCGACGGGAACGCCCGCGACCGCTGGGCGTCCTGTTCCCGTCGCGCTGGTCGGCCGTCGCCCGCATGCTCACGCTGCGCGCCGTCGTCGTGGGCGTCGTGGGAGTGGCGGCCGCCGCGGTCGTCGACCCGGCGCGCTCGTACTGGATCGTGTGCGCCGGCCTCGCCGTGGTCGGACTGCCGGTGGGACGGCGGGATGCCACGACGCGCGGCATCCACCGCACCGTGGGCACGGTCGTCGGCGGCGCGCTCTACCTCGCCCTCGCCTTCCTGCCGCTGCCCGTGTGGGCGCTCGGCCTGCTGCTGGGCGTGCTGCAGGTCGCCATCGAGATGGTCGTGGTGCGCCACTACGCGCTCGCGCTGGTGTTCATCACCCCGCTCGTGCTGCTGCTCATCGGCGCGGCGACGGGCACGGTCGAGACGCTCCCGCTCGCTCTCCAGCGGATCGTCGACACGCTGGTCGGCGCGGCCGTCGGCACGTTCGCGGCGCTCGCGGTGCGGGGGCGGTCGCCGGAGTGACGCCCGCGCCGGCCATGTGGTTTCCGCGTATGCATATACTGAGAAAGCACATCGGGCGGTCGGGGGAGCGGGGGAGCGGATGTCGGTACGGCAGAGCCTGTTGGCGATCCTCGATCAGGGCCCCTGCTACGGGTACCAGTTGCGCGCCGAGTTCACGCGTCGCACCGGGGCGGCCTCGCTGAACGTCGGCCAGATCTACAACACGCTGGAACGACTCGAACGCGACGGACTCGTCTCCAAGGACGAGGTCGATGCCGAGGGGCACGTCTACTGGCGCATCACGGATGCCGGTTCCGCTGCCGTCCGCGACTGGTTCGACACCCCCGTGGAGCGGGTGGAGGGCGCCCGAGACGAGCTGACGCTGAAACTCGCGCTGGCCGCGACCCTGCCCGGTGTCGACGTGCTCCCGCTGGTGCGCGCGCAGCGCGCGGCGTCGCAGGGGCGGCTCGACGAGCTGACGGCGCGCTATGTCGCCGTGGAGGTCGGCGACCCGGCATCCGTGGTCGCGGCGTTGCCCCTGTCGGCGACGCTCTTCGCGGCCGAGAGCGAGGTGCGCTGGCTCGCCCACGTCGAGGAACGGCTCTCGGGCCCGTCCTTCGTGCCGCTCGCACAGGAGCTCTCGTCCGACCGGCCCAAGCGCGGACGGCCGGCGAAGACCGCCGTCACCGCCTCGTGATCTGCGGCCCTCAGCGCTCGTCGCGCCAGGAGTGGCGCGGTGTCCAGCCGAGCAGGCGCTGCGCCTTCGCCGTCGAGAACAGCGACGCGTTGACGCCGAGGTCGCCGCGCACCTCGACGTCGGGGAAGACCTCCGCGACGAGCTCCGCGTTGGGGCGGCTCATGACGGTGTCGCCGGCGGCGATGAGGAAGTGGTCGAACCCGGCGGGGGCGACCTCGAGGGCGCGCGCGATGACGGCGGCGCCGTCGCGGGCGTCGATGTAGCTCCACAGGTTCCACTTGCGTCGGGCGGCATCCGCGTCGAACGACGGGAACTCGGCGTAGTCGGCGGGGACCATGACGTTCGAGAAGCGCAGCGCCGTGATCGACACCTCGGGGTGCCAGCGCACGAGCTCCTTCTCCAGGGTCTCCTCGAGGTGCTTGACCAGCGAGTAGACCGACTCGGGGCGGGCGGCGTAGGCCTCGTCGACGGGGATGTAGGGCGGCGGCACGTCGAACGGAAGGCCCTGCACCGTCTCGCTCGACGCCGTCACGATCCGGGTGATGCCGAGGCGGATCGCCGCCCACAGCACGTTGAACGTGACGGCGATGTTGTTGTGGAAGGTGGCGACGTCCGACCGGATGCCGGGCGCCGGGATCGCCGCCAGGTGCACGACCGCGTCGAGGCCGTCGTGCTGGTCGTTCACGCCCTGGAGGGCGTCGACGGTCTGGCCGTAGTCGGTGAGGTCGACCTGCACGAAGCCGGCGCCGCGCGTGCCGACGACGTCGAGCCCGACGACGTCGTGGCCCGCCTCCCGGAGCTCGTTGACGACGACGGTTCCCAGCTTTCCGGATGCTCCGGTCACGGCGATACGCATGGGCCCGAGCCTAGCGGCGGGCGAAGGTGCGCAGGCGGGCGGCGCCGACCAGGCCCAGCAGCAGGAAGGCCGACGCCACCAGCAGCGACAAGCGCGTCGCGTCGGCGAATCCCGTCGAGAGCGCCTGCACGGCGGCATCCGTCTGCGCGCCCAGCATGCTGGAGGCGCCCTGCGCGCGCAGCTGCGAGATGAGCGTGCCGGCCGAGGTGCGCGTCGCATCGGCGAGCTCGGTGGCCGCGGTGCCGGTGATCCCGGCATCCGACAGCGCGCCGGGCAGGGTCACGGCGAGCGAGATCGACAGGGCGGCGCCGGCGAACGCCGTGCCCAGCGCCGTGCCGATCTGACGCACGGTCGACTGGGTGGCCGAGCCCTGGCCGCTGATCTCCACGGGGACGTCGCGCAGCACGGTGCCGGTCAGCTGCGCCGAGGCGAGGCCGAGTCCGAGGCCGTAGACGACCAGCGGCAGAGCGATGAGCCAGCCCGGGGTGGTGGCGCTCGCGAGGGCGGCGAGGGCGAGGACGCCGACCACCTCCAGCCCGAGGCCGATCAGCACCGTGCCGGGGGAGCCGAAGCGCGCCGCGAGGTGGCGGGCCGCCGCGCCCGAGGCGAAGGCGCCGAACGCCATGGCGGCCAGCACGAGACCGGTCTGCATGATCGACAGGCCGAGTGCGGCCGTGAGGTACAGCGGCAGCACGAAGATGATCGCGAACTCGCCGACCGCGACCATGGCCGCGGTCACGTTGCCCCAGGAGAAGGTGCGCAGGGAGAACAGGTGCAGATCGAGCAGGGCGTCGCGCTGCACCCGCTCGCGGTGCCGCTCCCAGAACACGAAGAGGGTCAGCGCGACGGCCGCGACCGCCAGGCAGATCGGCACGACCGAGATCGGCGCGGACGCCGGCCAGGTCCACGAGCCGAGGGTGAGGTCGGCTTTCGGCGTCCACCACCCGAGGTCGGGTCCCTCGATCACGGCGAACACGAGCGCGCCGAAACCGATCGCCGACAGGAGGGCCCCGTCGACGTCGGCGCCGCGGCGGAAGCTGAAGCCGCGCGTCTCGGGCACCGCCCACACGGCGAGTGCGAGGATGAGGGCCCCGAGCGGCAGGTTCACCAGGAACACCCACTGCCAGGAGGCGTACTGCGTGAGGGCGCCGCCGACGAGCGGGCCGATCGCGGCGGCGCCGGAGATCACGGCGCCCCAGACCCCGAAGGCGGCGGCGCGGTACCGACCGCGGAAGACGGCGTTCACCGTCGACAGGGTCGCGGGCATGATGAACGCGGCACCCACGGCCTGCACCGCTCGGGCCGCGATGAGGGCGCCCCCGGTGGCGGATGCCGCGGCCCACACGCTGCCGCCCACGAAGACGACGATGCCGACGAGGAACAGGAGCTTGCGTCCGAAGCGGTCGGCGAGCTTGCCGGTCGACAGCAGGAGTGCGGCCAGCAGCACGGCGTACAGGCTCGACACCCATTGCGCGTCGGTGAGGTCGAGGTGCAGATCCCGGATGATGTCGGGCAGGGCCACACCCACGATGGTGCCGTCGAGCACGATCATCCCGAGGCCGGCCGCGAGCACCGCAAGCCCCATCCATTCCCGCCGGGAGGGGGCCGGTTCCCGCACACCTTCAGTCATACTGAAAGTATGCACCCGGGGTCGGCGTGCGTCCAGTCGCGACCGCCGTCTGTTATCGATAACCATCGAAACGGTCGTCGAAAACGTTGCCGAGCGCCAGTGGTAGCGGTAACATCACGAATGTTCCATCTGAAACGGGATGTCGGGGGCAGTGTCGCTCACCCGAGCGCACCCGTCTCCGCACGGACCGGACGACTCCCCGGACGGGGTCCGGTCGATCGTGCATGCCGGCACGTTCGACCGCGCACGTTCACGTGCACCCGCCGTCCGAGGAGTCGTCGGAGTGTTCCTGACTGTGCAGGGGCGGCGATGCCGCCTCGGTCCGGAACGGCGAAAGTGTACACCTCGCACCGCGTGGTCGCGCTGAACGCCAGGCTCCTGCGATGGGCGCACCGCAGTCACAGATCAAAGGAGTCATCGACGTGAGTCAACCCACGAAACCGCCCGCCGCCGAGCATCGGCCGATGATGCGGCGGGCCGGCGCGCTCGCCGGTATCGGAGCCCTCGTGCTCTCCGCCCTCGCGACGGCCCCCGCCGCCGCGGCGGCGACGCCGGTGCCCGCCGTCAACGTCTTCGCCGCGGCCACCGAGAGTCCCGCCGTGCCGGGCAACCTTCTGCCGGACGGTCGCTTCGTCGAGGGCTTCACCGGCTGGACCACCGTCCAGGGCGGCACGCTCGCACTGAGCGACGACGCCGCCAGCGGCGCGCACGCGCTGAAGGTCACGGGTCGCACGGCGACGCAGTCCGGTCCCTTCGCCAGCGTGACGGGAAAGCTGCAGCCGGGGGCCTCCTATCGCCTCACGGGCAAGATCAAGTACACCGACGGCCCCGCCACGCAGCGGTTCAACTTCACGTTCTGCCCGTCGAACTTCAACGGCTGCGACGACCGGGGACAGACCTTCACGAAGGGCGAATGGGGCACGTACACGGCCGACTTCGTCGCCGAGGCGAAGCACGCCGACATGGCCTGGCTGTTCGTCGAGACGCCCTGGGGCTCTGCCGCCCTGCAGGACTTCCTCCTCGACGACGTGTCGTTGGTGAAGACGGCCGACGCCCCCGCGGGGCCGGCGTTCACCTCGCTGGAGAAGGTGCAGACCAAGCCCGTCGGTGACCACAACCCGATCGTCGGGCAGAAGTTCGGCGCCGACCCGCACCACCTCGTCTACAACGGTCGCCTCTACATCTACTCGACCAATGACACCCAGCAGTACGAGGCGAACAGCAAGGACGCCAATGGTCTGCCCACCCAGTCCAACGGCTACGGCGCCATCACGACGCTGAACGTCATGTCGACGACCGACATGGTCAACTGGGTCGACCACGGCGCCGTCCCCATCGCCGGGGCCGGATCGGCCGCTCCCTGGTCGCGCAACTCCTGGGCGCCCGCGGCGATCGAGAAGGACGGCAAGGTCTACCTGTACTTCTGCGACAACGGCACGGGCACCGCGGTGGTCGTGGGCGGCTCGCCGCTCGGCCCGTGGACCGACCCGCTCGGCAAGAAGATCATCCCCGACACGGTCTCGCGCGACTACATCAACAGCGGCGGCTTCCCCGCCGGCATGTGGCTGTTCGACCCGGAGATCTTCATCGACGACGACGGCCAGGCCTACCTGTACTTCGGCGGCAACTCGCAGATCGGATCGGGCAGCAACGTCCAGGGGCCGCAGAACCCCAAGTCGACCCGCGTCGTGAAGCTGAAGGATGACATGGTCACCCTCGACGGCGACCCCGTCGAGATCGACGGCCCCGGCATGTTCGAGGCCTCGTCGATGTTCAAGCGCGACGGCAAGTACTACTACTCGTACTCGTCGAACTTCCAGGTCAACGAGGTTGCGGGCCAGTACCCGTCACGCGGCGGCATCGCCTACATGATGACCGACGACCCGATGGACCTGCCGTCCGCGAAGTACGCGGGCGTGGCCTTCCAGAACCAGAGCGCGTTCTTCGGGGCGGGCAACGGCGGCAACAACCACTCCGACATGTTCACCTACAAGGGCGAGACCTACTTCACCTACCACGCGCAGACGCGCGGGGCGGCGTGGGCGCAGGCGCTCGGCACCCCCGGCCAGACGCAGGGCTACCGTTCGGTGCACATCGACAAGCTCGACTTCAACGCCGACGGGACGATCAAGCCGATCGTCGGCACGCGTCAGGGTGTCGCGCAGATCGAGGACTTCGACCCGTACCGCGCGTTCGAGGCCGAGACGCTCGCGTGGCAGCTCGGTGTGAAGACGGTGCCGACGACGGAGGCATCGGTGGAGTTCCCCGAGCACAACGGCAGCGGCAACATGGCGCTGTCGAGCCTCGACGACGGTGACTTCGCGGCGCTGTCGCAGGTCGCCTTCGGCGACGGTGCGAAGTCGGTCTCCGCGCGGGTGAAGCCGCTCGTGGAGGGTGCGTCGATCCAGGTGCGCCTCGACAACGTCGACGGACCGGTCGTCGCGGAGATCCCCGTGACGGGCGCCGCCGGCGAGTGGACGACCGTGTCGGCCGCCGTCACCGGCGCCGAGGGCACGCACGACGTGTTCTTCGTGTTCGCGCAGCCCGAGGGCGCCGAGGTCGAGGACGGCCTGTTCGAGGTCGACAGCTGGGAGTTCGCCCCCGTGTCCGACGAGCCCGGGCAGACGGACCCCTCGATCGCGCTGAGCGCGACCGAGGTGCGCGCCGGTGAGGCGCTCACCGTGACCGGCAGCGACTTCGCGGTGGACCGCGTCGAGGTCGGCATCGCCAGCACCTATCGCGCGCTGGCGCAGGCGGATGTCGTCGACGGCGCCTTCTCGGCACAGGTCACCGTTCCGTCCGACCTCGAGCCGGGATCCCACACCATCCAGGTGCGGGTCGACGGCGAGGTCGTGGCCTCGGCCGCCATCACCGTGCTCGCCGCGGCGGGGACCGACCCCGGCACCGGGTCGGGCACGCCGACACCGACGGCGACGACGGCGGGCGGGTCCACCCTGCCCGCGACGGGCGGCACCCCCGACGGTCTCGTCGCGGGCGTGCTCGTGGGGCTGCTGCTCATGGCCGCTGGTGGTGCGGTCGTGCTGCGGAGGCGTCGCCTGAACTGATCGACGGTCGGATCGCTCGATCGCGGGCGGATGCCGGGCCTCCGGCATCCGCCCGTGTGCGTGTCGGGCGTAACGTCGGAGCCATGACATCCCCGACGCCCCTCGTCGACGCGAGCGCCCTCGCCGTCGAGCTGTCCTCGCCGACGCCGCCCGTGCTCCTCGACATCCGCTATCGGCTCGATGCTCCCGACGGCAGCGCCGCCTACGCGGCCGGCCACCTCCCGGGAGCCGTGTACGTCAGCCTCGACGACGAGCTCGCCGCCCACGGCGATCCGGGGGAGGGGCGCCATCCGCTCCCGTCCGCGGCCGCGTTCCAGCGCGCCGTGCGACGGTGGGGCATCGATGACGGCGACGAGGTCGTCGTCTACGACGACTGGAACTCCTTCGCCGCGGCGCGCGCCTGGTGGATGCTGACCGACGCCGGGATCGCCGCGCGTGTGCTCGACGGCGGCCTCGGCGCCTGGACGCGGTCCGGCGGCGCCCTCCAGACCGGCGTCGTGACGCGCCCGGCCGGCACCGCGACCGTGCGACCGGGGCGACGCCGACGGCTCGACATCGACGACGCGGCCGCCCTCGCCCGCGACGGCGTGCTGCTCGACGCGCGCGCCCCCGAACGGTATCGCGGCGACATCGAGCCCCTCGATCCCGCCGCCGGGCACATCCCGGGGGCGCGCAACGCGCCGACGACCGCGAACCTCGACCCCGACGGACGCTTCCGTCCGGCCGAGGCGCTGCGCGCGGCATACGCCGATCTCGACGGCCTGCCGGTGGGGGTCTACTGCGGCTCGGGGGTGACCGCGGCGCACGCCGTGCTGGCGCTGCGGGTCGCCGGCCACGACGCGGCGCTGTATCCCGGGTCGTGGAGCCAGTGGTCGAATACCCCCGGCCGGCCGGTCGCGATCGGCGACCGGCCCTGACACTACGATGTTGACGATGCCACTGTCACCTGTACACCTGTCTGCGACGTCCGTCCCCGCCTCGGGCACCGACGTCACCCTCCGTTCCGGATCGTACGAAGCGCACATCGCCAGTGTCGGCGCGTCGCTGCGCGCCCTCACCCTGGACGGGCGTGACCTCGTCGTCCCCTTCGCCGCCGACGAGGTGCGTCCGGCCTACCGCGGCGCCACCCTCGCTCCGTGGCCCAACCGCGTGGTCGACGGGGTGTACACCTTCGCGGGGCACACGCACCGGCTCGCGCTGAGCGATCCCGGCCGCCCCAACGCCCTGCACGGCCTCGCGGTGTGGCTCGACTTCGACGTCGTGGCGCAGAGCGAGGACGAGGTGACGCTCGCCACCGAGATCGTGCCGCAGGCCGGCTACCCGTGGCGGTTGCACGTCGAGACCACCTACCGCCTCTCCGCCGACGGCCTCACGCAGACCGTCGCCGCGACGAACCGGAGCGCGGATGCCGCGCCGTTCGGCACCGGCCCGCACCCCTACCTCGTCGCGGGCCCCGCACGGCTCGACGAGTGGACGCTCGACCTGCCCGCCGGCCAGGTGCTGGAGGTCACCGACGCGCAGCTCGCGCCGATCGGGCTGGCCGACGTCACGGGGTCGCCGCGGTTCGACTGGCGTGCGGAGCGCACGCTCGGCGACGTGGAGATCGACCACGCCTTCACCGGTCTGCAGCGCACCGACGGCGCCGCGGTCGTGCGCCTGACCGACCCGTCGGGCACCGGGGTCGAGATGGTCTGGGATGCCGCGTGCCCGTGGGTGCAGATCCACACCGCCGATCTCCCGCCGCTCGCCGACGGCAGCGCGCCGGCGGGGCACCGGGCCGGACTCGCGGTCGAGCCCATGACGTGCGCGCCGGATGCCTTCAACGCCGAGCGCTACGACTACGACGCCGGACTCGTCGTGCGGCGGGTCTCACGCGTCTCCGCGGAGCTCTTCCTTCACTTCGTTGCGCTTGTGCACCGAGTCGCGCTCGGCCTCGGCCTTCTTGACCTCGGCATCCGCCTTGACCTCGTCGATCTTGTCCTCGACGCGGTCGACGGTGTCCTCGAAGCCTTCCTTGAGCTTGCGGCCGGCCGTCTCCGCGGCGCTCTTCGCGTCGTCGATGAATCCCATGATGTGACTCCCCTCGTCCAGCTCGTACAGTGTCCGTTCCACGGTAGGCGCCCCGGCGGGGCCGCCACGAGGGGCTTGTCCGGCCCTCCGACACGTGCTATCGGTCAGGTCACGGACGCTGGCCGCCGCCGCCCATGCCGCCGCCGGGGCCCATCTCCGAGGACGTCTGCTCGCCGGCCATCGCCGAGCCCACCGTCGTGCCGCCGGAGCTGCCGCCGCTGGTGAGCCCGCCCAGCAGCGCGGTGCCCGCGGTGCCGCCGGAGGTGAGGGTGTAGGTCTGGCCGTTGACGAGGGCGGCGTCGGAGTAGACGAGGCTCTGCGTCTGCTTCGTGGTCGTGAAGGTCGCGAGCACCGTTCCCGACGAGTCCACCACCGACAGGACCGTGCCGGCCGCGATGGTCCCGCTCGTCGTGAACTGCACGGAGGCCTGCGCCGAGTCGGCGGACGGTGCCATCGCCATGCCCGACGAGCCGGCGGCGAGGAAGACGCCGCCCGAGATCGTCATGCCGTTGTCGACGTCGAGCGCGCCGTTGTCGTTCGCGGTCGGGCCGTTCACCACGACCGTGCCGCCCGACATCGTCAGCGTGCCGGAGTTGACGTCCAGGCCGTCGCCCTGCGCGTCCACCAGGAGCGTCCCGTCGGTGATCACGAGGGTCTGCGCCCCTCCGCCGGCATCCGGCTCGGAGACGTTGAGGCCGTCGTCGCTCGAGGTCACGGACGTGTCGCCGCCCGAGACCGTGATCTGCGCCGCCTCGAATCCCTCGTAGGCCCGGGCGACCGTGGTCGTTCCCGCCGAGACGACGAGCTGCAGGTCGGCGTGCACGCCGTCGTCGCCCGAGGAGAGGGTGACGGCCGCGCCGCCCAGGTGCGCGTACGCGTTCGTGTTGACCGCGTCGTCGGCGGCATCCACCTGCACCGTCCCGCCCTCGAGCACGGCGATGACGCCCGCGGAGATGCCCTTCGCGCCGCCGTCGGCGTCGCCGCCGGAGCCGCCGCCCGCCGTGATCGACAGGGTGCCGCCGGTGGTGACGACGTCGGTGGCGGCGTCGATGCCGTCGTCGCCGCTCGTGATCGTCGTGGTGCCGTCGGCGAGGTAGACGTAGCCGCGTGCGGCATCCTCCGTGTTGTCGCTCTTCAGGCCGTCGCCGCCGGCGGACACCGTGATGGCGCCGCCGCGGACGACGACGTAGTCCTTGCCGCGGATGCCGTCGTCGACGGCCGTCACCGCGACGGTGCCCGACTGGATCACCAGGCCGTCCGTCGAGGCGATGCCGTCGTTGCCGTTGCCGGTCACCGTCAGTGAGCCGGTGCCCGTGATCGTGAGGTCGGCGGCGCTGTACAGGGCCGCGTTGTGGGCCCCGTCGGCGTAGCTCGACGCGTCGGAGAGGCTGTTCGTCGTGCCGTCCGCGAGGATCACGACCGCCTCGTCGGCCGCCTGCACGTCGATCGCGGCGCCCGCCGTCGTGGCGATCTGGGCCCCGTCGAGCACGAGACGCACCTGTCCGTCGACGGTCGAGTCGACGACGATCTGGCCGCTGTACGAGCCGGAGAGCACGTACGTCCCGGGAGCGGTGATCTGCACGGTCGCCCCGCTGACGGCGGCGCCCTCCCCGGAGACGGTCGCGGATGATCCGGACAGGGTGATCGTGGTCGCCGTCGCCGCGTCGTACGCGTCGTCGTCGGCCTTGTCGTGGGTCTCCTGGTTGCCGGCGAGCACGTCGGCGGCCGTCTGGGTGGCATCGGTGGCGCCGGTGATCGCGCTGGAGAGCGTGGACGCCGTCTCCACGGTGGAGGCGGACGCGGTGGCGCTGGGCGTCGGCGAGGACGTCGCCGTGGCGGCGCATCCTGCCAGCACGAGGCTGACCGCCAGTGCGGGGGCGGCGAGCAGCCAGAGCCGGCCGCGAGGGGTGCGGGGCGTGCGGGCGGTGGGTGTGTCGTTCATGATGTCGTCCTTTCGACGGGGGAGTGGAGGAGCGGGGCTCACGCGGCGACGGTGGTGACCGTCGCCGCGGAGAAGTGCCGCGTGAGAACGCGGTTCCAGCGATGGGCGGGCAGGTCGCGGTACAGCGCGGCCATGCCGGTGCCGTACTTCGACACCGTCGCGGGGCGGTGTCCGTGGCGCCACAGCGCGCGGTCCAGGGCCCCCGCGCGCTGGCCCGACTTGGTCTCGACGACCACGGATGCCGGCAGCCGCAGCATCCGTCCGTCGCCGTCGAGCCGCGTCAGCCAGGCGAGGTCGGTGTCGATGGTCGCCCGCGACGGGTCGTGGCGGTCGGTGCCGGGCAGGAGGATCGTCGTGCGTCGGTAGCGGGTGACGAGCACCGGCACGAGCGCCGTCGCCAGCCGTTCGGCGTCGGGGATGCCCGCGTCGGCGAGCAGGTCGGTCGCGTACGAGACGGCGTCGTCGTCGAGGACGTCGTCGGCGGCGTGGACCGCGACGGGGACACGATCCTTCACGGTGGCGGCGCGCGCTCCCCGGGTCTTCACCTCGAGGAACGATCCGCCCGAGTCGAGGTAGGTGCGCGAGCGCACCTTGAAACGGCGGCGGCGGCCGTGGACGGCGCCGTAGTAGCTGTCCAGCGCCGGGGTGTCGAAGTACTGGGAGGCGTAGCGCAGCGACCGCTCGCCCGCCACCTCCAGCACCTGGGCGCCCGCGGGGAGCGCGGCGAGCACCTCCGGGAGTGCGCGGAGGGGGAGGAGGTACTTCCTGTCCACGCGGGTCTGCAGCGCGGCCTCCGCGTTCAGCGCGGTCAGATCGACGGTGTCGAGGTGCTGCAGCGGCTGCAGGGCGGTGAGCGGGCTCATCGTCCCAGCCCCGGCGTGCCGATGGTCTCCAGCGTCTCGGGATGCCGCGACGGTGCGCTGCCCGGTCGCGGAGCCGAGTACCGCACGTCCACGACGGTGGTGTCGGCGACGAGGTCGATGCTGCGGGTGGTGATGCGGTGCGCGGGGGTGCCCAGCAGCTGGGCGACGGCCCGGTGCAGCTCGGCCTCGTCGATGTAGGCGCGGTCGAGCACGAGCTGCTGCTCGCGCGAGCGGCGCAGCAGCGCGGGGCTGTCGACGACCGCGATGACGCCCACCACGAGCGCGATCAGGCCGACGCTCAGCCACGTCACCGACGAGCTCAGACCGGCGATGAGGCCGATCGCGAGCGCCGCGAGGTAGTACGACATCTCGCTCTGCTCGATCTCGCGCGAGCGCAGGCGGATGATCGAGAGCACGCCGAACAGGCCGAGCCCGAGCCCCGCCCCCACGGCCGTGTCGGTGAGGACCATCGAGACGGCGAGCACCCCGACGTTCACCCCCACGAAGGCGACCGCGAGGTCGCGGCGCCGATGGCGCGGGTAGTAGACGGCGAACGCGAGCAGGGCGATCGCGACGAGATCGAGGGCGACGGCGGCGAAGGGGGCCATGGGAACTCCTGACGTGTGTGTCCGGATTCCCATGACAGACGGGCTCGCTATGCGCTTTCTATGCGGCGCGTCGGTCGCGCTTACGAATGCGTCGGCGGGCGATGCCCTAGCATGGCGCCGTGATGACCAGCGCAGGCACCCTCGACCAGTGGCAGTCCTTCTTCGGGCAGGGGACGGGGCTCGCGCTCTTCCTCACCTACTACGTGCTGCTCGCGGTGGCGATGTGGAAGGTGTTCAGCAAGGCCGGGTATCCCGGCATCCTCGCCCTGATCCCCATCGTGAACTGGTTCATCCAGGTCAAGATCGCGGGCTTCTCCGCGTGGTGGGGACTGCTCGCGATCGTCCCGCTCGTCAACATCGTGTTCTCGATCATCGTCGCGCTGCGCATCGGACGCGGCTTCGGGCACGGCGGCTTCTTCTCGTTCGTGCTGCTGTGGGTGATCGCGCCGATCGGCTACTTCGTCATCGGTTTCAGCGGCGACCGCTACTCCCGTCCGGCGTGAGGCGGGAACCCACGGCGCCCGCCTCGACCCCCGCGGAGCCGGTTCCGTAGGATCGAGGGTGAGGGGGTGCCGTGGCAGCCAGCAGCAAGCGCGTACGCACCCGTGACGTCGTCGCGGAGGGGCTGTACATCGCGTCCGCCGCGACGCGTCTGAGCCTGAAGAACACCATCCTCGTGCACATCCTCGCCGACGGTGAGGACTTCGACCTCGACCGTTACCTCCCGGAGGCGAAGGCGGCGCTGGAGGCCCTCGCCGCGGAGGCCGAGGACGACGCGGCACGCACGGAGCGCGAGCGCCGCGCGGCGCGCGGGCGCCACACCGACTCCGACGGCACGCACGACTATCGCAGTCGCGACGTGCGCAACCTGCGCCGGCGGCAGAAGCAGTCGCTGCACGTCGCGCACGAGCTGCGGGTGCGCGCCGACGACGAGGAGGAGCTGCGCAAGCTCGTGATCGACGCGCGGGATGCCGCATGGGCGGAGGTCGCGAGCAACATCGACCGGACGCTGCGCATCGAGGCCGCCCGCCCCGACCTCGACCCCGACTACGACCGCATGCGCAACGCCCGCATGCAGGCGCTGCGGCTCGTCGACCTGCCGAAACTGCGCGCCCACCGCCGCAGCGTCGCCGCGCAGCAGAAGCAGCGCGCCGCGGGCGTGGAGCCGGCGGAGATCGCGGAGCGCTCGGGCGCGGGGACGCCCGGCCTGGACGAGCTCGACGTCGGCCTCGATTCGTCACATCCCGGCGCGTAGGCTAAGCTGGTCCTCGGCCCTCGACGAGGTGCCGAAACTGCGCCCGTAGCTCAATGGATAGAGCATCTGACTACGGATCAGAAGGTTAGGGGTTCGAGTCCCTTCGGGCGCACACTGTGTTGAGACAGTAACGAAGAGGGCCCGCGGCATGCCG